>DATMFE010000356.1:0-6081 GCA_035556295.1 Ureibacillus sp. | reverse complement strand
GTTGCATATTGCATAATTGAGCGACCTACTGCAGTTGAACCAGTGAATGCGATTTTCGCAATACGTGGGTTTGTTGCAAGTGGTTTACCAACTTCAATACCAGTACCGTGAACGATATTTAGAACACCTTTTGGTAAGATATCTTGAATTAATTCTAATAATACATTAATAGAAGCTGGAGTTTGCTCAGCTGGTTTTAATACGATACAGTTACCTGCAGCTAATGCTGGAGCGATTTTCCAAGCAGCCATTAGTAGTGGGAAGTTCCAAGGAATAATTTGCCCAACTACACCTAGTGGCTCATGGAAGTGATATGCTACTGTATCACCATCGATTTCACTGATACCGCCTTCTTGAGCACGGATTACTCCAGCAAAGTAACGGAAGTGGTCAACTACTAAAGGAATATCTGCAGCTAATGTTTCACGAACTGCTTTACCATTGTCCCAAGTTTCTGCTACAGCGATCATTTCTAAGTTTGCTTCAATGCGATCTGCGATTTTATTTAAAATTTGTTGACGGTAAGCTACTGAAGTTTTACCCCAAGCGTCTTTTGCTGCATGTGCTGCATCTAATGCTAACTCAACGTCTTCAGCTGAAGAACGAGGTACTGTTGTAAATACTTTACCTGTCACAGGAGAAATTACTTCTAAATATTGACCTTTAACTGGTGCTACCCATTCGCCACCAATAAAGTTTTGGTATTGTTCTTTAAATTGTACTAGAGAACCTTCTGTATTAGGATTTGCATATATCATAATTAATTCCTCCATTTATAGTAGAAATTTAAGTTAATAGGGTTCTTCACAATTTCGACAAATTTCCCTATGAATCTATAATGCTCTTTTACGAAAACAAATGCAAGCGTTTTCACCTACAAAATTTTGATTTTTTTTTAGAAGATAATAGAATAAATGCAATTTCGCAATAATATTATGTGCTAGATAAAAGGTAAAACCTTTTATAAAGTATGAAATCTAATATAATATTAAAAAGTAAAGAAATTTCAAACTATTAAAACTGACATAGGATATAATGGGGGAAATGTTATGGGAAAAACAACTTTTGCACTAATTGGCCTCGGTGTTGTCGGGGAGCGAATTATTAATCAAATTTTGAATCATGATTCAAGTGAGATTATCGCAGTCTATGATGAAAATAAGGAAAGATTAGAAGAAGTGGCTGCAAAATATCAGCTACCAGTTGCGGAAGATGTTGAGGGATTATTATTAACTAAACCAAATTGGGTATATATTGGAACACCTCCTGTAAGCCATGCTACCTTAGCGGAGCAAGCAGCAAGCCATGGATTAAATATACTTTCTGAAAAGCCACTTGCACATGACGCAGCAGATGGAGAGAAAATGGTGGCAGCTGCTGCCAGTGCGGATGTTCAAACAGCGATGCATTTTCCTTTAATGTATAGTCCGGTTATTCAAAGTTTAAAACAAGCGGTACTAGAAGGGGAACTTGGAGAAGTTGTTCGTATTGAACTCCAGACTTATTTCCCGGTTTGGCCACGTCCGTGGCAACAAAATCCATGGATTGGATCACGACAACAAGGTGGTTTCATTAGAGAAATTTTCCCACACTATTTGCAAGTATTACATCATTTATTTGGTGATTTAAACATTTTATCTCATGAAATTACGTATCCTCAGGATGAGGAACTTTGTGAAACGGGAGTGTCTGCTCTCGCAAAAACTGAATCTGGTATTCCGGTTTTATTAAATGGGTTAACAGGAATTGGACAGAAGGAACGATTAGAATTTAAAGTCTATGGGACAAATAAAGTCATGACAATTCGCAATTGGTCAGAGCTTTGGATAAGTGAACAAGGGCAAGAGGAAGTTCAGATTGTGCCTGATATTAAGCCGAAGTCACTTATTGATTCATGTCACGGATTAGTTGATGGTGAAGAGATTCTTACAGTGCCGTTTGAAGAAGGTCTAAAAGTTCAAAAATGGATTGACCAATTATTAGGATAATCCGATTTAAAGAGTTATAAGTATGAATTCATCTAGTTGTTATGCTTATTTGGCACATTATTTCACTTATTTCTGTACAAAATGACATTATGATAGATAAGTCGTATAATTAGTAAAGCGCAAAATAGGATGTGACAAGATGAAATATAATAAAACGGCTATGACAAAATTAATTAATCAGCATCGTGAATTGCATGATGAATTAAAGCAAATAAAAAAAGAAATGGGCCTTGAGAAGAATTTAGCTATTAAGGCACTATATCACTCTGCAGTAGCAGATAGTGGACGATATATGAAAGAATATCAAGAGATAGAAAACCAACAGTAAAAATTACGCCTTACTTCGACTTTAAAGAGAAGTAAGGCGTTTTTAATATTATTTGTGTATTGTTGAATTCATATCTCTGATCTTTTCAAGTGATTTCGTGAATCCTGTAAAAGTATTTAAACTCTTGAAATGCTCCACGATTTGTTTCGCACACTCTGAAGTTGAATTATGGTGAGTGTTTACCTCTACATCGTATACTTCATGTTGATGTACAAAATTTAGTTGAGATTGAGCTAAACCGATACGACGGTCACCTCGATCATGTTCTCTTCGTGAGAGTTCGTCAGCTGGACAATGCACACCTACTAATAAAATCTCATATCCATTTAATAGTTCATAAAAATACTTTGATGTGATCGAGTCATGAATGATTTGGTCTAGAATCAAATTAACCCCTTTATCTGCAAACATTGCTACGTTGTGATAATAAAAATACTCCGTTTCAACTGGAATGAGACGTTCGTTTTCTCTATCTTCCATACTTTCAATAATATAATCGTACTCGTCTATACTAAAAGCGAAGAAGTCAGGTAATAGTTTGGTAATTTCATTTGCCAAAGAAGATTTACCTGAACTTGATACTCCATTTAAAACAATAATTTTTCCCTTTTCCATAAAATCCTCCTGTGGTATTACTAATTTGATTTTATTGGAAAATATGGGGGAGGTAAAGGGTGTTTATTTCAAGTAATTTTTGCAATGGCCAGGCCATAAGCACATTATCCAATCATTTTTCAATACAATGGTACACTACATTTAATCGTATAAAATGATGAGGTGACTGAAATGACTAATAATAAAATACTTAACGTTCAACAGTTAGGGTTTCAATGGCAATGTGAAGATCCTTTCTTAATTACAATGTACCATCATGATCTTTATCCAGCAGGGAATGAAGAGCAAGGTGTGGATCCAAGTTTGTTGGTTGGAAGGAATATTGGCGGAGATTTTGAAAAGCGTGAAGGCTTTAGTATGTATCATGGAAAGACAGTTCCTGGGTTCCAGGCGCATCCACATAAAGGATTTGAGACGGTAACAGTAGTGCTCCAAGGATTAGTTGATCATTTTGATTCAACAGGTTCGAAAGGGCGCTATGGAAATGGTGATGTTCAATGGTTAACGACAGGTAGTGGTTGCCAACATACTGAGATGTTTCCGCTGGTAAATGAGGACAAGCCTAACCCACTTGAACTATTTCAAATATGGCTGAACTTACCAGCAAAAGGGAAAACAGCGAGTCCTGATTATAAAATGCTTTGGGCTGAAGATATTCCAGAGTTTGAGGAAGCTGATGCTAATGGAAGAAAAGCGATAGTTCGACTAATCGCCGGCAGTTTACATGGTAAGGAAAGTTTAAAACCTAATAGTGCTTCATGGGCGTACGAAGAAAATAACCATGTAGGAATTTATTTAATTAAAATGGAACCTGGGTCTGTGTTTACACTACCATCTGTTTCACCAACATTGAATCGAAATCTCTATTTCTATGAAGGAGAAACGATTGCAATTGAGGGAGAATCGATTCCTGTTTCGAATCGTGTGAAATTAGCTGGAGACCAAGATACGACAATTACGAATGGTACTAAAGAAAGCTATCTTTTAGTACTAGAAGGTGAACCGATTAATGAGCCCATTGCTCAGTACGGTCCATTTGTGTTAAATACAAGAGAAGAAATTCAAGCGGCTTACACAGAATTCCAACAAACTCTTTTTGGAGGTTGGCCATGGGGGCGCCCAGATCCTGTAAATGAACGAGATGCAGGAAGATTTGCTAGCCATGGGGATGGACATGTTGAAAAGAGATAAATGACGTTTTTGAAGGCAAGTGGTTGTTTTAAAAAACCACCACTTGCCTTTTTGTTTTGTATGCATGGATTCATCAGATTAATTTATATCATACTCTTCAAAAGTCTAAGCTCTTTGGATGACTAACCATATACTACGTTGATGAATAGTTTTACTCTGATAGGTGGTGATTGAATGGTATATTATCCTAGAGATGAATACGGTAGACCACGCTCTCCAATGAATTCACAAAGGGGTGGATATGGACCTGTTCCTCCAATGAGAAGACAAGATGAAGCGTACTATTATCCCAATCAAGGGAGAAGGCAGAATGAAGCCTCTTTCTATCCTAACCAAATGCAACGACAGAGGGAAGGTTATGTTTACCCTGATCATAGAAGAAGACAAGAAGAAGCTTACTACTATCAAAATCAGATGAGAAGACAGGACGAAGCTTACTTTCACCCAAATGGAATGCCAGGGCCAAATCAGCCTCCAAACCGACGTCCTCCATCAAGAATCCCTGAACAGTTAAATTCTCTTGCAGGACATATGGGCACTATTACTCAAGGGTTAGATATAATGAGGCAAGTAGGATCGCTTTTAAGTATGTTTAATACTAGAAGATAAAAAAGTGTGAGTGCCTGGCACTCACACTTCAGATTGTCGACAAAAGGTCTTCAAAATGCTTTCATTTTGAAGACCTTTTGTCATTTTGAGAAATTTTCAATTAGTATCCTTCGGATACTCTTACCAAAGTCACTCTTCGAGTAACCTTTTTTAGGCCATTTCTGGAGCTTGCCATGTCCAATTAGCAAGCTTCTTTAAATTCATGGCAGCAAAAGTAAGCATCGCCTGCATAGACAATTTTTTAATTCCCCGTAGGGTTGTCCATCGCATACCATGCTTTTCTTTTGCATCCGCAAAGACACGTTCTATCGTTTCTTTACGTCTCGCATATATTTGTTTGATATCGTTTTGATGACGAAGATGATCCGCTTCCTCTACATGATGTTCCCAAATTTGACGTTCAATTAGCTTTCGATAATCTTTACTATTAGTACATTGGGTAAGTAAAGGACAACTTGCACATTGAGTTGGGTTCGATTTATATTGGCGTTTACCTTCTTTGGTCGTAGTTGAGTATTTAAGCTCTTGCCCTTCCGGGCAAAGATAGCAGTCATAGTACTCGTCATATACATAATCATGTTTGCGTAAAAATCCATCCTTAGTTTTAGGACGTGTATAAGGAAGTGCCGGTTGAATATCTTGGTCGAATAAGAATTTAGTTATCGCAGGTGTTTTATAAGCAGCATCGGCGGCAACAGCAAGTGGCTTTTTCACTTTTTCCATTACCTTTTCAACCAGCGGTTGAAGCATATGACTATCATGAACATTACCAGGTGTTACAATTGACCCAAGTATAAACCCATAACTATCGGCAGCTGCATGGAATGAATAAGCAAACTGTTTCGTTCGTTCATCTTTTACATAATAGCCACTTTCAGGGTCAGTCGTACTTTCTTTAATTTCCTTAAATTCTTCTTTTTCAAATTTATCGGGTGGGAAAGGTTTCTTACCATGTTCAATTCTATCTTGATTCAACTCTTCTTGAAGTTTCGCTTCGTACGCACGTGTCTCCTTACGGACCATTTTCTTTTCAAATTTACGTTTATTCGCACTTGCTTTAACATGTGTTGAATCGATGAACACATGGTCAGCACTTAGTAATCCTTTATCTGCAATTTCTTTAAGAATACGATAAAAAATCTGTTCAAAGATATCCGTATCTTGAAAGCGACGTTCATAATTTTTACCGAAGGTAGAAAAGTGTGGTACTTCAGTGTGGAAACCAAAACCTAAAAACCAGCGATAAGCCATATTCGTTTGGATTTCTTTTATCGTTTGACGCATTGAACGAATTCCAAATACATATTGAACAAACGTCATCTTAATTAATACGACTGGATCAACACTAGG
>DATMFE010000355.1:0-2079 GCA_035556295.1 Ureibacillus sp. | reverse complement strand
AGAAATAACACAGTTATTATGATCTTTGTAGCACTCGACTAAATAGAAATCCTCTTCAGTTCGGCGAACTACTTCTCCAATATTGATATCGGTAGGTGCCTTGGCTAGTCTAAAACCGCCGTTTCTTCCTCGAACCGTCTCAATATACCCCGTTTTTCCGAGATTATGAACAATTTTCATTAGATGATTTTTCGATATATCATAAACTTCAGAGATTTCTTTTATGTTCGTTAGCTTGTCGTTATTTTGGGTCGCTAAATAGATCAATACTCGGATGGAATAATCTGAATAGCTGGTTAACCGCATAATTTTCGCCTCACAATCTACACCCGTTCTGTTGAACAAGTTATCAAACTCCTCGAAAAATATGTAACGAATAGGCAAAACATATTCTTAATTGAGAAAGTTTTTAATTTTATAATAGCATAATTGTAAATATGATGTAATAATCTGCTTCAGAACGTAAGTAGTAGAATGATATCTATATCTATATCTATATCTATATCTATAACGGAGGGAGAACTCGTAAGTAAAAATAAAAAAACGCCAAAAAAGGCGTTTCAGTTAGTCGTTATTGATTGGTTTTATTTGTCATATTACTTAATACTCTAGCATTAGGATCCGTATCCCCATAACCGAGAGCGTTATCTGTATTGTTTTCTTCAAAAACAGACTGCGTATTAGCGGATTTCTTTTGTTGCTTCTCGTTATTTTGATTTTGTTGGTTTGTCAAACGAATTTACCTCCTACCTACATATTAAGATACGCAATTTTTATTTTTCTACATCATGGAGGCGATCCTCATATTCCGTTTCAGCCATTCCATATAGTCCATTCATCTCTTGTTCATCTGGATCAAGACCTAGGTAATTATCACTGTTACTTTCTATTGTTTCTTTTGGTTCCTTTATCTCTACATCATTTTTCTTCATCATTTTCATCACCTCCACTTATTATGGTGGCTAAAAAAGAGACAAGTATACGTATTTAAGTACCTGAATGAGAAGCAAGATAGATTAGTATTCATTTATAGTGTGACATCTAAGAAGAATGGGAGCAGGTGAAAATGTAGAACAAAGGGAGCAATCTTACTTTAAGATTGCCCTCGATATTTACATACGAGCTATTCTTGTTCGGGTCTGTGTACATGAAGAGGAGGTGGAACCAACCAACCTTTCTCCTTATTAAGTTTTAAAAATTTTGCACCCAATTGGGCCTTAGCCGCATGGAACTGGCCGTACATCATAGCGATATCTTCTCTAATACATTGTCCAATTGCTTGACTGCATGCAACTAATCCCGTTGCGGTATCCATGGAAAGAGCTGTGCTAATTTCCGGATCAGTGAATCTCGCTCCAACAGGTATGTCTTCTAATTTGGCAACCGGACGATCAGGTGATGCAGGAGGAAGAGCAATACCGTTTGATTTGAGTAATTCTTCTAACTGTTTATTTTCATTTTGCATACCCTCGATAGCTTCTTCGATAAGTTTTTTAAGATCCCCATCACCCGCATGCTGAAGAAATGTTTGATATGCAGTGATTAGGCCATTGTTTGTAAAAAGGTTTGTCCATGTAGCAAATACTTCACCATAATGCATTGGTTCATCTTTTGGATTGCCGCTTAAGATTCCCATAATTGCACTCCTTATCTCATTTAGATTCATGTTGTTCTCCTTACTGTAAGGAATAAATCACAACCCTTATTATGTGAAGAGCTGTGAAAAGTATTCATGGTGATGATTTAAAGTTCGTTTTAAGGAAGTGCTATGAAGACTAACAGAGAGAATATGAAAGACTGTAAAAATAAAGATGCGATAACATTTGAACATGTGCGAAATACAGTTAAAAGGAAAATTGTGAACACTTTTCAAACGTTAACGGAATGTTCACAAAAAGATGTATTTGAAATATTGCTTTCTGGAAAATGAAGGCCTATTATAAAGGTGTATTAAAAATACTTGTTTAAAGAAAGAGGGAGTACGTTATGCTATCTCAAAAAACAATTGATATCGTGAAATCAACAGTACCTGTGTTAGAAATTCATGGGGAAACAATTACAAAAACTTTCTATAAAAAC
>DATMFE010000354.1:0-22775 GCA_035556295.1 Ureibacillus sp. | reverse complement strand
TGGTGAAATCAATTTATTTAAAGGAAGAATTTAGAAGTAACCAAAATAGTACCCAGCTTTTGATCATGGGGTTAATGCAAGCGTTAAAACTTCCAAATTGGCAAATCATGATGCTGCATATTGATGATGATAACAAACAACTACAATTGTTTGTTGATAGAGTGTTACGCCGAGCGATTCAAACCAAGTCGATAGTGTATCAATCGAAGAAGAGGGTATTGTAGGTGGATGTATTTTTGGGGATAGATAGTGATTGCTGATTTATTTGGATGATTGGAAGTTGGTAATCCGCTAATTTGCATAAATTGCCTTATAAAAGACAAAAGAGGGTAATGAATTGGGGGAAGTGTCCATTATCTAGCCTCTAAATGCCAATAAATGCATTAATTCCGACAGAAATGTCCTTTTGTCCACAATAATAAAGATCTGATGGTTTATTAAAGTCTTACACATCTATTGTGATAAGGCTTTTTTCATTTGATTCAATTGATATTCCAAATATATACTGTAACGGGATATTAGATAAAAATCTCCATTTTAATAATTTCCCGGGCAAGAAAAATAATGAAAGTGGCATACTAATAGTAGGAAAGTTTGTACGTACAGGTAATGAATAAGAGGTGAAATAATGAGTCAACGAAAAGGGCTTGTCATGAGAGAAATTCGCTTGGATGAAATGGGACAATCGATTGATCTTCTTAACTACGTCTTTCAGATGTCGATGTCCATTAAAAGAGACCGTAGATTTGTCAGTGAAAAAAGCCGTCAATTCCATGAAGGCCATGCATTAGGATGGTTTGATGGAAATCAGCTTGTTTCACAAATATTAAGCCTGCCATTTCAGGTTAATGTCTTCGGTGTTCCTTATGAGATGGGGGGGATTACAGCAATTGGAACCTACCCTGAATATTCAAAGCAAGGTTTAATGGATACTTTAATTAAAGAAACATTGTCAATGATGCGGAATGAAGGTCGCTACATTTCTTATTTATTCCCATTCTCCATACCATATTATCGAAAAAAAGGTTGGGAAATTATGAGTGATATTGTGGAATTTCAAGTGAAAGATACACAATTTCCTCATTATAAAGACATACCAGGTCAAATTCGCCGTGTTGATACAAGAAGTCCTGACTTAATTAATGTTTATGAACGATTTGCAACACGTACCCACGGAGCTATGATCCGCAATACCATTGCCTGGAATGAGAAATTCCATGAAGACTATTGGGAAGAGAAATTTGTCGATACGGATGTCATATTGCAAGCAGCAGTTTATTATGATGAAGATGATGTCCCACAAGCATATATGTATTACCGTATTATGGAAGAAAATTTTTATATTGATGAGATCGTTTATTTAACAGAGGAATCGAGGAAAGGAATATGGAATTTTGTATCTGCCCATACATCCATGGTCTATAATGCTTACGGCAAAACGACTGGTAATGAACCCGTTGCCTTCTTATTAGAAGATAGTGAAATTATCCAAGAAGTCTCTCCTTATTTTATGGCTCGTATTGTGGACGTGGAAAAATTTCTAGAACGCTATCCCTTTGATGAACCAAATTTTCATATTCGATTTGTATTGAAAGATCGTATGGTTGAGTGGAATAACGGTACGTTTGATATTGAATCCGTTAATGGGAAAGTAACAATAAAAAAGGTGAATGATGTAGATGAAAAAATATCCGTTCATCTTTCGATTCAAACTCTGGCAACTATGTTACTCGGTTATAAACGCCCTAAATATTTAGCTAGTATTGAACGATTGCTGGGAGATAAAGAAACAATCGCGGTATTAGAAGATATAATACCAGTGGGAATTCCAACATTTATTGATTATTTTTAGTATTGATGGCTGAACTCGTATAGGGTTCAGCTTTTTGTTTTATGTGGAAAATTTGTATTGGGAATCGCTAGTAGCTCACAGCAATTCACAAGTAAAATGCTGGGAACCGCAAGTAATGTGCGCCAAATCGCAAGTAAACCATGTGATTTCGCAAGTAAATTCAGATTCGCAAATAACATCCCGGAATTCGCAAGTAACTTTGCTAAAATCGCAAGTAAACCATGTGATTTCGCAAGTAAATTCAGATTCGCAAATAACTTCCTGGTAATCGCAAGTAAATTTACTTGAAACGAAAGTAACTTAGCTAAAATCGCAAGTAAACCATGTGATTTCGCAGTAAATTCAGATTCGCAAATAACTTCCTAGTAATCGCAAGTAAATTAGCTAAAATCGCAAGTAAACCATGTGAATTCGCAAGTAAATTCAGATTCGCAAATAACTTCCTAGTAATCGCAAATAAAGTCCATGGAAACGCAGGTAACTTGTTCCAAATCGCAAATAATCCATCAAAATCCGCAAGTAAATCCAGATTCTCAAACATCCCTATGTACTTCTAAACAAAAATCCTAAAATCCCCAAATAAAACCCCTTAAAGAAAAAAAATCGCTTAAAAGACTATTAAAATTATCAAGGCCTTTTTATCCAATAAATTACATGGTTGAGAATAGGACTTTATAACATTATATCCGAGATAATATTCCTAAAGTTAATTTTCAAAAGTACTTAATATGTATCAAATTTTAGATTTAGCCCATGTTTTTGTTTTTAAAAGAAGGTTTTAACATTTCTTCAAAGAATAATGTGTACTTACAATCTATTCACATTGTGAAATAGGGGCTTAACTTATTTTTAGGACAATTTAACTGGGAATTAATTTGGTTATTTTCTTAATGGAAGGGAGTACTTAATAAGAGTAAATTTATAGATTTAATTTTATTAAAATAACATTCCAACTGATAAGGAGATTAAAGTAATGAAAAAACAAACCTGGAAGAAATCCATAAATACATTATTAGCAACAAGTTTAGTCGCAAGTGTCTCTGTTCCAGTCGTACCAATTGTGGCGAATGCAGAAACAATTGCTACGGACCTTATTATTTCTGAATATATCGAGGGAAGTAGTTTTAACAAAGCTATCGAAATTTATAATGGAACTGGAAAAGCGATAGATTTAAGTAATTACACATTAGAACTTTATTCAAATGGGGCTAGCACTGCAACTAATTCTTTAAAGTTATCAGGAACATTAGAGAATGGTGATGTTTACGTAATTTATCACAAAGATGCAAGTGAAGCTATTAAAGCAGTTGGAGATTTAGAGAATTCTTCTGTTATCAATTTTAACGGCGATGACCCCCTAGTATTAAAAAATGGCGATACTATCGTTGATTCAATTGGACAAGTTGGCGTAAGAATCACAAATCTAGCAGATGTTACTCTTGTTAGAAATGGTAGTATCACTACCGGCGACATCAACCCGAATGATGCATTTGAGCCAACTACTGAATGGACTAACTTAGGAAAAGATAACTTTACAGATTTAGGAAAACATATAAGCGATGGAACTCCAGGTGATCCTGGTGACCCAGAAACACCACAAGTAATCACTATTGCTGATGCTCGTTTACAAGCAACTGGTAAAGCCACTGTAAAAGGGATTGTTACTGCTAAACTTAAAAATACAATCCATATACAAGATGAGACTGCAGCAATAGCAGTTCGCCCGACTTCATTAGATGTTGAACTTGGTGATGAAATTATTGTCAGTGGTTCATTACAAGACTATCGAGGTTTATTACAATTAGACTCTGCAAAAGTAGATGATAAAACAACAGCAACTGTACCAGCACCAGAACGACTAAATGGAACAGATATAAATGAAGACAATGAATCCAAATTAGTCATTGTTCAAAACGTAGCGATAACGGATGTTAACAAAGGGAATGGTTGGGCTAATTACACAGCAAAAGCAGATGATGGAACAGAATTTTTAGTCCGTGATGAAACAGATACATTAAATTTAACTTTTGGAACTACTTACGATTCTATTACAGGAATTGTTCAGCAATTTGATCAAGACTATCAAATCATTCCACGTGGACAGGATGATATTGTTGAAGATGCTACTAAAGTTCAAATGGTCAAGGCTTCGCATCCATCTGGGACGATTCCTGCAGGAACAAATGTAACTTTATCAACATCTACAGTTGGTGCTGACATTTACTATACAACTGATGGGACAGATCCAACAGTTGAGACGGGTCAATTATATGTAGCCCCAATTGCAATCAATGAAACGACGACAATTAAAGCCATTGCAGTGAAAGACGGACTATCGAATAGTGTTGTGAGTCAATACAATTACACTGTTTATAAAACGGAAGACATTCAAATTCACGATATTCAAGGAGAGAGCCATAACTCACCATTTAAAGGAAAAGTCGTAAATAATGTTGAAGGGATAGTAACATACACATACAAAATTGGCAGTGGAAACTACTTCACAATGCAAACACCTGACGATAAAACGGATGGTAATTCAAAAACTTCAGAAGGTATAGTTGTCTATACGGGAAATAAAGCAACTGCACAAGTTGGTAATCTAGTAAGTGTCACTGGAACGGTAGATGAATACCACATTGATGGTTACGCGGATTCAAAGCAAGATACGGATTTACCTGTCACTCAAATTAATGCACGTGATGATAGAGGTGGAGAGGTAAAAGTTCTAGAAAAAAATGTTGCGCTTCCTCAACCATTCTTAATTACTAGCTCGACATTACCGAGCCACGTCATTGATAATGATGGATTCTCACAATTTGATCCACAAGAAGACGCGATTGATTTCTGGGAAAGCCTTGAAGGTATGTTAGTGGAAGTAGGTTCAGTGAAAGCTGTAGCCCCTCTAGAACACGGAGATTTAATCACTGTTCTTGAAAATAGAAAAACAAACACGCTCCATGGTGGTGTTTTATTTGAAGAAAATAATGCAAATGCTGATCGCATCCAATTCAAATTATATGATAATAACGAGGCGAGGAACTTTGAAATAGCAACTGGTGATAAATTCATGGGTCCTATTCAAGGGGTCGTCAATTACGGGTTCCAAAATTATAAAATTTACGTTGATTTAGAAGATATGGAAGCAGCGCTTGTTAAAGGAAATACAAAACCTGAAACGACTACAATCGTAAAAGATGAAGGTAAATTAACAATTGCATCTTATAACCTAGAAAACTTCTCAAATAATACTAAAGAAACTTCAAATGACAAAGCTCAAAAATTAGCAAGAGCATTTGTAAAAGATATGCAAAGTCCTGATATTATCGGTGTAACGGAAGTTCAAGATAATAATGGTGAAAGTGCAGGGAATTCGGCAGCAAATGAAAGTTATGAACGATTAATACAAGCGATTGTTGATGCCGGTGGACCACGTTATGAATATGTGAACATTGATCCTGAAAATAATAAAGATGGTGGCGCACCGAATGCAAATATTCGTGTGGGGATTTTGTATAATCCAGACCGTGTTAATTTATCTACGGACGAAAACGGAAATGTGATTCCGATAGGTGATGCAACGACAGCAGTTGGTTATAAGGATGGATCTTTAACTTTTAATCCGGGCCGAATTGATCCTAAAAATCCAGCGTTTAATAACAGCCGTAAGCCTCTAGCAGCACAATTTGATTTCCAAGGTGAAAGTGTCATTGTCATCGTGAACCACTGGAACTCAAAATCTGGTGATACACCATTATTTGGTTCAACACAACCACCTGTCTACGAAAGCGAAACGCAACGTAAGCAAATTGCGAATATCGTATATAACTTTATCGAGGACATCAAAGCGGAAAACCCAGATGCTAACATTGTTTCGGTAGGTGACTTTAATGACTATCAATTCTCAGACGCCCTTAAGATTCATGAAGGTAATTTAATGACAAATCTGATCAATAAAGTCGAGGCATCGGATCGTTATTCGTATTTATACCAAGGGAACTCACAAGTGTTAGATCATATATTAGTATCCAATAATTTAGTTGAAAATACTGCAATTGATATCCTTCATATCAACGCGGATTTTACGGATATGGCCGGAAGAGCAAGTGACCATGACCCAGTGATGGTACAAATTAACTTGAAGAAAACCGATAATGAAGATAAAGCAGAAAAAGTAATTGTTTTGGATGAACCAAGATATCATGCAAACAAAATTACAATTTCTGACCCTAGTGTTGAAATTCACTTAGCTGAACACTCAAAATTGAACAACATGCTCGTTACTAGTCATTATGCTGAATTCCATGGTGCTGGTTTTAAGAAAACAAAAGTTACGATTAACCCTGAAAAACCTGGGGCAATCCTTGACTTTAAGGGAACAGAAATTGAAGAAGTTACGATTGAAGGAACGAATGTAATTGAGATTCGCGGCTCGGAAAATATTAAGAAAATTAAATTTAAAAAAGGTGCTTCAGAAGATTTGATAAAAATTGTTAAGTTTTAGTTATTAAATGGCAACAGGAACTTTGTCGTTTTACTGACAGAGTTCCTGTTTTCATTTCATATAAGATTTTATTGTATTTTTAGCCGTTTAAGCGATCCCGGAATAACATCTAACAAGGCTTCGGAAATCTTAAACCTCATTCACCTTAAATCCAGAGACATCTTCATCCAATAAGAAGGAACTGCCACGTTGTTTATAAGCTGAGATGAAGAATATTGCCACGGTTGCTGCAATAGCGATTGCTCCACCGATGTATGATGCTGTTAATGGAATGCCAAAGCCCATCGTTGGTTCGTATAAAATATAGACATAACACATAGATGTAATAAAGGCTGCAGGAACTGTAGCAATCCAGTGATTTTTCCTCGCTAAGAATAAATACATTGCACCAACCCAAAGTGCAATTGCTGCGGTTACACCATTTGCCCAAGAGAAGTAGCGCCATAAAATATTAAAATCAATTTTTGTTAATAGATAAGAGATTACGAATAATGGAATAGCAATCCATAGACGACTTAATAATTTTGCTTGTCCAAATTTAAAGTAATCCGCAATAATCATTCGAGCAGCGCGGAATGCTGTATCTCCAGAAGTGATTGGTAAAATGATTACACCTAGAACTGCAATTGTTCCACCAATAGACCCCATCATTAGAAGTGATACTTCACTTACAACAGCAGCAGGACCACCAGCAGTAAGTAAATCATTTAATCCACCATAGCCATCAAATAGACTCATAGCAGCAGCTGCCCAAATCATAGCGATAATTCCTTCAGCAATCATCATACCGTAGAAAATTTTACGTCCCTGATTTTCATTTTGTGTCGTACGAGAAATGATTGGTGTTTGCGTTGCATGGAAGCCAGATAAAGCCCCACAAGTGATTGTAAAGAAAATTAAAGGGAAAATCGGTAAGTTATTTGGATGCATATTTGTAAATGTTAACTCTGGTATTGGAGCTCCTGTAAGAAGCATCCCGATCCCAATCCCTAAAGCAGAAATTACTAGAATAGCACCAAAGTAAGGGTAAAGACGGCCAATAATTTTATCAACAGGTAATAAAGTTGCAAGGATATAATAGATGAAAATAACTCCCGCAATGATTCCTAGAGCAACCTGTCCATTTAATAAATTATTAATTAACATGGCAGGTGAGGAAACAAACACTGTACCAACTAAAATAAGTAATAAAAGTGCAAATATATTTACGACATGTTTCATAAATTTACCTAAGAATTTTGCAGCAAGCTCTGGAAGGTGAGCACCTTTATTTCGGATTGAAATCATGCCAGTTAAGTAATCATGAACTGCGCCGGCAAAAATACAACCTACTACAATCCAAACAAATGCTACTGGACCATATAATGCACCAGCAATTGGACCGAATACTGGTCCGGTTCCGGCAATATTTAATAATTGAATTAATGAATTTTTTGACGTTGACATAGGAACGTAGTCTACACCATCGGAATTTACATAAGCTGGAGTTGGTCGACTTGGTGTTGATCCGAAAACTTTATCTACATACTTACCGTATGTGAAATAGCCTACAATTAATAGTGCGATACAAACTAAAAATGTAACCATCTTCTTCTCATCTCCATTTCTATTAGAATATTCTGTGAAATCTAGTTTAATAGATAATAACATACCATGTTATATAACAGCAATAGAATTTTTGTCTTGTTAGTATAACAGTTGTGTAGGGACTTTAGCTTTTTATATAAAAAATCATTAATAGTTGGGTTACTTATAATGATTGTTCTAATGTCCTCAGGTTCGATTGTACGGTCGTCTAGTGTCTTCAATTGTCTTGATTTAATTTGATGTTCACATATGATTGCTTCTCAAGTTTATTAGTTGAGAGATGTGATCGAATCATAGTAACAAGAAATAGTAATTTTGAAAGAGTGGATTATATCCACTCTTTTTTTATGTAATCTCTAAATGCATCTCCTGGAAATTGGTAGTAAAAGTTAATAATAATATGGTCAAATAATTCACTGGATTCTATCTAATCAATTTTTCTTTATGTAAAAATGCGTTAGATACTCACTTTTATAAAGAAAGTTAACTAGTTAAACATAGTAATAGATGCCTTAAATATTTTATAAATATAATATTTAGAATTTTCTGAAAAAATGATTGACAAAAGCAATTAATGAAATTAATATTAGAACAAGTTGCCAATAGCAACTAAATATATAGACAAGTAAAGGATTATTGCAAATGGAAGCGCAAATACAGAAAATTAAACAGTTCAATCGATTCTATCTAAATGTTATAGGATTATACACTCAGTATACCGACGGTAGCCCCTACTCTGCTTCCGAGGCTATGATTCTATTCGAGATTAATCGAAGGGTAAATTGTACAGCAGCAGAATTATCTGAGTTTTTCAACTTTGACAAAGGATATGTAAGTAGAATCATCAACAAATTTTGTGAACAAGATCTTATTCTACGAATCTCCTCTAAGGAAGACAAACGAAAGAAATATCTACATATGACCGGGAATGGGGAATTGGTTTTAAAAGATCTGTCTAATAAGGCTAGCGATAATGTAAGGAGGATGATTAAGGAAATTAATAGTGAAGAAATGAATACTCTAATCCAGTCAATGGAAGAAATTGAAAGAATTTTAACTAAATCCAAGGGGGGAAATATAAATGCTTAAGAAAAATATTATCACTTCACTTCTTTTGTTGCTAGTAATGCTTTTAGCTGCATGTACAGAGGGGACAAATGTAGATAACCAAAGTTCTAATTCTGAGAATCAGGGTTCTAATGGACCGTTAATTATTGGATTTGAAGCAGATGCTACAACATTGATGGCAAATCATGATGTTAACTACGTAACAGATACACTCCTTCGTAATATTTATGACCCATTGATTGATCGTGCTGGAGAATCAGGAGAATTTGTTCCTGTCCTAGCAGAAAGTTGGGAAAACATCGATGAGAAGACATGGCGTATTAAATTGAAAGAAGGTATTAAGTTCCATAATGGGGCAGATTTTAATGCGAACTCTGTAAAATATAGCATTGACTACATTTTGAATGAAGAAAATGGCTCTTTCTATCGATCTAGATGGGCGAATGTAGACGAAGTTGTTGTCCTTTCAGATTATGAAGTGGAAATTCGTACTGCGGTTCCGTTCCCAAGTATAATTCAGCGTATCGCAGAAGACCTATTAATTGTAGAACCTGGTTACGTTGAGGAAGTAGGGATTGACAAAGCGTCAAAAGAACCAGTTGGTACAGGTGCTTATACATTTGTTGACTGGTCAAGGGATAATTACTTAAAGTTAAAAGCTTTTGATGGCTATTGGAAAGGTAAGCCTGCAATCGAAGAAGTAGAATTTAAAATCATTCCTGAATTTAGTGCTAGAATGTCTGCTTTTATGAGTGGCGAAATTCATTTATTTAAAAATATTCCAGTCGATTCTGTTAGCCAATTTGGTGAAGATGAAATCGGGCAAGTATCATCTGCTCGAATCAATTATCTCGCATTATCGAATTTAGTAGAAGGTCCATTAAAGGATGTTAAAGTAAGACAAGCAATTAATTATGCAATCGATGCAGATGAAATACTTGAAACCGTTCTAAGTGGATACGGAACTCGAATCACAGGGCCACTATCACAAATCAATATAGATTACGTTGCAACAGAAGACTATGGTTATGATCCAGATCTTGCAGTTAAATTACTTGAAGAAGCGGGTTATAAACCTGAGGACATCACTTTAACACTCGATACACCAAGTGGAAGATATCCAATGGATTCTCATGTGGCTCAAGCAATTGCTTCTCAATTACAAGCGATTGGAATTAAAGTGAATGTTCAAGTGAACGAATGGGGCAAACATTTAGAAAAAATTCAAAAGAGAGAAACTGGGGATATGTTCATCCTAGGGTGGGGTCCTGCATTTGATGGTCAATCAACGATTGAAAATCTCTTCACTTTAGAAGCACCATACAGCAGTTTTTATGATGAAGGAATTGAAGCAAAAATTAAGGCTACAAACCAACTCTTTGATCAAAACGAACGCATAACGGGTTATGCAGAAATTCAACAGGACTTAGTAGATCAGGCTGCATGGGTTCCACTTTGGCAACAAGCAGACCTATATGCAATTAACAGTTCATTGAATTTCTCTCCTCGTGTAGATGAGAAAATAAATGCATTTGAAATGTCTTGGAAATAGATTCGTAGATTTCAAGACATTGTGAAGAAGAGCGGCTTTGCCTCTCTTCTTTTATTCAAGGCATAAGGGAGGATATCTTATGTTAGATTTTATAATTAAAAGAATACTACAGGTTATTTTAGTAGTATTTCTTGCCCTTACAGTTGTTTTCTTCTTAGTTCGTTTATCTGGAGATCCAACAACCTTATTCCTACCACCTGATGCACCAAAGGAGCAAATTGAAGAGTATCGAGAATTGCTAGGGTTCAATCGACCTTTGTATGTCCAATATGGTGAGTTCATGTTTAATGCAATTCAAGGTGACTTTGGTGAATCCCTTAGAAGTGGAGAGGATGCATTAGGATTAGTTTTACAGAGAATGCCTGCAACATTTCAATTAGCTATTTCCGCACTGGCATTATCCTTATTAATTGCAATTCCTTTGGGCGTATTTTCTGCATACAAACGAAATACCATTTTTGACCGATTAAGCGTTGGGATAACGGTAATTGGGCAAGCAATTCCGAATTTCTGGTTTGGATTAATTTTGATTTATATTTTTGCCGCTCAGTTAAAAATATTACCTTCAAGTGGTGGTGGCTCTATCGCCCACATGGTTCTTCCAGTCGCCACATTAGCCTTATACAGTATTTCTCGGTTCGTTCGATTTACAAGATCTGCGATGCTAGATGTACTGAACAAAGATTATATAAGAACCTCTAAGGCTGCAGGTGCACCAACATCAAGCTTAATTATGAAATATGCACTAAAAAATTCGTTAATACCTATCATCACGTTAGTGGCATTGGATTTAGGGGTTTTGCTTGGAGGCGCAGTAATAACAGAGGCTGTCTTTTCTTGGCCAGGTGTAGGGAGACTGTTGCATCAGTCATTAATGAATCGGGACTTTCCAATTGTATTAGCAGGAGTCTTTATTATTGCCATCATTTATGCAGTCATTAATTTTATAGCAGACATTTTGTATGCATATGTAAACCCTCAAATTCGAGTGAAGTAGGTGAGGATGTGGAAACGAGTACTGTTACAACTAATACGGTAAAAGTGAAATATAAGCAAAAGTCGAAATTAAGAGAGATGTTCCGTAAACTTACACGGAGCTGGACAGGAATGCTCGGGTTCTGTCTTATCGTTTTATTGATTATTCTTAGTATCTTTGGAGATTGGATTGCACCTTTTGACCCTATGGATGCTCAATTAAGAGACCGTTTATTACCTCCTTTAACAGATGGGCATTTACTCGGCACAGATCAATTAGGGAGAGATATTTTATCAAGAATTATTGATGGCACTAGAGTATCTATGATTATCGGGTTAGCAACTGCTTTTTTAGCTGGTATTATTGGCACCATTGTCGGCGTCATTGCTGGATACTACCGAGGCTGGGTTGATGTCGTTCTAATGAGAATTGTAGATGTTCAATTGAGCTTCCCATTTATCTTATTAGTACTTGTCATTAGTGCCGTTCTTGGGGCGGGACTTACTAATATTGTAATCTCTTTAGCTTTAGCAGGGTGGGTTCTATTTGCAAGGGTAATTCGAAGTGAGGTCTTGGCCTTAAGGGAAAAGGAATTCATTATTGCAGCAATCGCAACAGGTGTTTCTAAATTTGAAATACTAGTTAAGCATATACTACCCAACATTTTTACACCAATTATCATTCTAGCTTCATTACAAATCGGAACGTATATTATTGCCGAAGCATCAGTAAGCTTTTTAGGTTTTGGCGTACAGCCACCAACACCGGCTTGGGGAAATATGCTGAATGAAGGAAAGGATTATATTTTTAATTCGTGGTGGTTAATCACTTTCCCAGGTATAGCTATTATCTTAACAACTTTGGGAATAAATCTATTTGGTGACTGGCTAAGAGATACACTCGATCCAGAACTAAAGGGTGAATGATAGGAGGGAACACAGTGTCATCAGAAATACTTCTTGAAATCAAAGACCTAGGAATCCAATTTAAAACAGGAGAAGGGACGGTACAACCAATTCGAGGAGTAAATTTTTCCTTGAAGAAAGGGGAAACTCTTGGTGTTGTTGGTGAGTCTGGTAGTGGGAAAAGTGTAACCTCTCTCGCTGTGATGGGCCTCCTTCCTGAAAAGAAAAGCAAAATAGTATCTGGAAGCATCCATTTTAACAACAATGATATTACGAATTTAAGTGAAAAACAGTATCGAAAACTCCGTGGGAATGAAATGTCGATGATTTTCCAAGAACCAATGACCTCTCTTAATCCTGTGTTTACAATTGGTGAACTGTTGAGTGAGCCATTGAAACAACATAAAAAAATGTCTAGAAAAGAACGTAAAGAAACAATTATTAGTGTACTGAAGCAAGTAGGAATCCCAAGGGCGGAAGAAATTATCAATGAATATCCCCATCAGTTATCTGGCGGGATGAGACAGCGTGTCATGATTTCTTTAGCTTTATTATGCGAACCCAAGCTTCTCATTTGTGATGAGCCAACCACTGCTTTAGATGTGACGATCCAAGCACAAATACTAGAATTAATGAAACATATTAAAAAAGAAAAAAATATGAGTCTATTATTTATTACTCATGACCTAGGGGTCGTCGCTGAAATGTGTGATCGAGTAGTTGTAATGTATGCAGGTGAAATCGTTGAAATAGCGGAGATTAACGAATTATTTGATAATCCCCTTCATCCGTATACAAAAGGACTCATTGATTCTCTGCCAACAAATAATGCAAGAAAAAGTACACTTTACTCAATAAAAGGACAAGTGCCAAGACCAGATGAAATTGGTACTGGGTGTGCTTTTGCTAATCGTTGTCCTCATGCGTTTGAAAAGTGTCTAGAACAATCACCACCAACCTTTTTAAAGGGTGAACATTTAAGCAAATGTTGGCTACAAGAGTCTGAACTGCAGGGGGTTATCCGATGACAGAAACCCTATTAGAAGTAAAACATCTAAAAAAATACTATGAGATCTCTCGTGGCCTCTTTAAACCGAAGCTCATTGTTAAGGCTGTTGACGATGTTAGTTTTTCTATCAAGAAGGGTGAAACCTTTGCCTTAGTTGGCGAGTCCGGTTGTGGGAAGTCAACAACAGGAAGAACTCTTTTAAGATTAACAGATGCAACATCAGGTGAAGTTCTTTACAAAGGAGAAGACATCATGTCTTTATCCTATGGGGAAATGAGGTCATTAAGAAAAGAAATGCAAATGGTATTTCAAGATCCATATGCTTCGCTTAACCCGAAAATGACCATTAAGCAAATCCTGATGGAGCCATTACGTGTGCATAAAAAGTATTCGCAAGAAGAACGGTTGAAAAAAATTATTCAAATATTAGAGATTGTCGGACTCTCTGAAGCACATCTGGACCGCCACCCAAATGAATTTTCAGGCGGACAACGGCAACGAATTGGAATTGCAAGGGCTGTAATTTTGAATCCGGACTTTATTGTTGCGGACGAACCGGTATCAGCCTTAGATGTATCTGTCCAGTCTCAAGTTATTAATTTAATGCTTGAACTTCAAAAGGAATTCGGTCTAACATACTTATTTATCTCGCATGACTTAAGTGTTGTTGAACATATGACAGATCGAGTGGCCGTTATGTATCTGGGTAAAATTGTTGAATTGGCTGAAACAGAAGAGCTATTTAAAAATCCAAAGCATCCATATACTCAAGCTTTGATTTCTGCTGTTCCAGCTTCCCATCCGAAGGAAGTAAAGAATCGCATTGTATTAACTGGGGATGTTCCAAACCCTACCAATCCCCCTTCTGGATGTACATTCCATACAAGATGTCCATTTGCAATGGAAAAGTGTAAGTCGGTTGCTCCGACACTAACCGAAGTGGCTGATGGCCATGTAACAAGTTGCCATTTATATATAAATAATAAGGAGGAAACAAGCAATGCTATTATCCATTCCAAGGTATGAGTTCAAAGAAAGACAGCAAAAGTTTATCCAGTCTTATAAGGAAAAGGGCTGTGATGCAGCGGTTCTCTTCTCAGTAACCGACATCTTTTATTTAACAGGATTCCATTTTTATCCGACAGAAAGACCAATTGGTGTCGTGATTGATCCTCAAGATAAAGTTCATTTATTCGTACCACAATTAGAACATGAGCATGGGGAAGAGTATAGTGTTGTCGATTATGTTAGCTCTTACCCGGAATATCCAGGGATTAAGCACCCGATGGAATATTTCAAGGAGCTTCTGAAAGAGAAAGGCTTTGAAAATAAAACGATTGGGTATGATTCACTCGGATACGGTTCCCCAATGGGCTATCGAGGGCCATCCATTGACCAACTAATTGAGGCAAAACAGTTTGTTTCATTACGCGGCGTTGTTGAAGAAATGCGCTTTATTAAGAGCCCAAATGAAATAGAGTTAATTAAAGAATCTTGTCGTTGGGGAAATTTAGCGCATCGTCTTCTGCAAAAATATACTAAGAGCGGTTTAAGTGAGATTGAAATAACTAGCAAGGCTTCTATGGAAGCAACAAATGCGATGATTGATACATTAGGACCCGATTATAAACCACATGGAAATACTGCATATGCAATATTCCGTGGTCAAATTGGTCCAGAATCAGCATTTCCACACGCAGTGACACAAAACATTGTGTTAAAGAAAGGGGATACCCTTGTAACAGGCGCTGCTGCTAGTGTTTTCGGTTATACAAGTGAACTTGAGCGTGTCATGTTTGTTGAAGAGGCATCGAAGGATCAAGAAAAATATTTTAATCATATGTATGAGGCTCAAGAAGTTGCGTTCAAAGCCATTCGTCCAGGTCGAAAATATTCAGATGTAGAAGCTGATGTCCAGGCTTATTTCAAAGAAAATAATCTAACGGAGCTAACAAGACATCATACAGGACACAATATTGGAATATTAGGTCATGAAGCGCCATTCTTTGATCTAGGTGACCACACAATTATTCAACCAGGGATGGTTGTAACTGTGGAGCCAGGTATTTACGTACACGGAATAGGTGGATTTAGACACTCTGATACGGTGCTCGTCACTGAAAATGGCATTGAAATGCTTACCTATTACCCTAGAGATCTTCAATCATTAATTTGTTATTAATAGTTTAATGGAGGGAGCACTTGAATCTTTTCAGGTGCTTTTTTCAGAATGATAAACATTTGTGTTACTTTTCTTCAAAAATAAAAATCTTTTTACATAAAACCTGAGGTGAAAAATATGAAATTATTTATTTCTGCTGATATTGAAGGAATAGCTGGAGTTAGTACAATCCAGCAACTTATAAACAATGGTGAATATCAACGTTTTAGAAAGATAATGACCCATGAAGTCAACGCTGCTATTCGAGGAGCATTTAACACAGGAGCAACCGAAGTGGTGGTAGCTGATGGGCATGGGAACATGTCAAATATCCTCATTGAAGAATTAGATCCTCGGGCTCGGCTTGTATCTGGTAATAATCGGGTAATGTGCCAGCTAGAAGGATTAGACGAAACGTTTGATGGTATTATTTTCATTGGTCATCACGGACGGGAAAGTGCTTCAAAAGCCGTCATCTCCCATACACTTGCTGGCATCTGTGTGAAGGAAATGAAAATTAACGGGAAAGTGGTAGGGGAGACTGAAATGAATGCGATGGTTGCGGGTGCCTTTGGGGTACCAGCCATCTTTATTAGCGGTGATGACATCTATGTTTCTGAGGTTAAGGAAACCCTGCCTGACGTAGAAAGTGTAGTGACCAAAATTGCAAGGGACCGGCTTGCGGCGGAATTAATCCATCCTTTAAAAGTAAACGAAATGATTGAGGTAGGAGTAAGTAAAGCTGTTCAACGAATTACTACCTTCCAACCTCTTGATACTAAAAATATGGAGACAACTTTCGATATCGAATTCAAGGGTCCCCAACAGGCAAGTATGACTGCGACCCTTCCAACGGTGAAGATGACTTCTCCAACTAGCATTACATTCACATGTGATGATATGATCACTGCCTATAAACATATGTGGGGCTGTGTCATCATTGCGAAGGCTGCAACCAATGGAGTACTTGGAGAAGCTAATAAATAACAAAAAAAGTGGAGGGAATCTTGGTACTAAGAACCTTTTTCCTAAATTTGTACCGGATATAAGGGATGTACCAATGTCCCTTTTAATACTGATTGATACGAATACTTTATGAGTAGATTGGCAGAACGTCCACAAAATCTTAATCTCGTAATCTACCAAGTATTTAATAAGAAAATAAAAGTGGCCCTTGGGGTTAGAAGCGTTCGTTTTACTCAGACAACTAACAAAGAAGAGAGGTACTCATAAATGAGTGAGAGAGAACCTTTACTAGAACACATTTTGAAAGACTATGATGAAAGCCTAAATCTACATGGAGTCGATGGAAGGCGTCTTGCTTACCGATTAAATGAACTTGCAAAAATCAGTTTGACTAAGGAAAATGGTTCAAACCGCCCTGGATTTTCTCAAGGAGAATTAGCAGCAAAAAAACTGATTTTCCAATGGATGGAGGAAGTAGGACTGCAAGTGTATCAGGATGGAGCCGGAAACGTTATTGGTAGATTAGAAGGGAGCGACTCAGCATTACCTACCATTATGTCTGGTTCCCATGTGGATAGTGTGCCAAATGGGGGACATTTTGATGGAACCCTAGGAGTGTTAACGGCTTTAGAAGTTGTAGAAGCGTGGAAATCTACTGGTTACAAACCTTGTAAAAGCTATGAGGTACTGATCTTTTCTGATGAAGAAGGGGCACGGTTTAATGGTGGATTTCTTGGTAGTCAAGCATTAGTAGGAAACTACGAAATCGAGGAATTGAAGAAGCTCGTTTCAATTGATAATCTTTCCTTTGAAGAAGTATTAGCAGATGTCGGGTTGTCGGTTGATTCCTATCAAACAGCATTGAGGGATTTTTCCAATGTCGAGCTGTTTATTGAAGTTCATATTGAACAGGGGAAACAGTTAGAACGGGCTGGCTTACCTTGTGGGATTGTAAGCGGAATTGCCGGACCTTGTTGGTTGGAAATGACTTTTATTGGTATTGCCGGTCATGCAGGCAATACACCTATGAAGGATCGGAATGATGCGCTCGTTGCGGCAAGTGAATTCATCTCCAAGGTAAGCCAGTTGCCTGGTGAGATAAATGACACTGCCGTTGCAACCGTTGGAAAAATGAACATATCACCCAATGGGGTCAATGTCATTCCCGGTGAAGTGAAGCTTTATGTTGATATACGTGATATTAATGAAGAAACTCGTAATAAACTTGTGGACTGCATTATTCAAGAGGCAGAAAGGATTTCAAAAAAACATCAAGTTTCCTTATCCTATGCAAAAACCATGGAAACAGATCCTGTACCAATTAAGGAAGAGAAACAGCTTTTGCTCGAGGAAGTGCTGAAGGAGCAAGGCATTGAGCCGATGCGTCTACCAAGTGGAGCTGGCCATGATGCCATGATTATTGGAGGAAAAACCGATATTGCCATGATTTTTGTGAAAAGTATCAATGGGATAAGCCACAATCCCTTAGAATGGTCCAATTTAAATGACTGTATTCAAACTGTACATGTTCTAAAACGTTTTATCGAAAAACTTAACGAATAGTGTTCTTTTATCAATACGAATATTAGTCAATTCACCCCAATCGAAAGTTGAAATTGGCGATATATGCTGATTTTGTTTATCAGTTAAATTCAGAGTTAATGGATGAAGTTGAATTAAAATAATTGAGAATAAGAGGGTATGAGAATGATTGATAAACTTTTTTCTAAATTAGAGGATTATTATGACGAAATGGTTGAAATTCGAAGATACTTACATCAACATCCTGAGCTTTCCTTTCAAGAAGTAAATACAGCACACTATATTAAAGCTTACTACGAAAACCTTGGAATTGAAGTAAATGGACATGTGGGTGGAAATGGTGTGGTAGCTAAAGTTTATGGAAGTAAACCAGGTAAAACAGTAGCACTTAGGGCGGACTTCGACGCGTTACCGATTCAAGAAGAAAATGAGGTTCCTTATAAATCACTTACCCCTGGCGTCATGCATGCCTGCGGACACGACGGCCATACGGCATCCCTATTAGTACTTGCGAAAGCCCTTCATGAACTAAAAGATGAACTAGAGGGAACGTATGTTATGATTCACCAACATGCAGAAGAATATGCTCCTGGTGGCGCAATCGGAATGATAAAAGATGGTTGCTTAGATGGAGTAGACGTCATTTTTGGAACCCACCTTTGGGCAACAGAGCCAGTAGGGACGATTCAATATCGAAAGGGACCAATCATGGCTGCGGCAGATCGCTTTGAAATCACGATTCAAGGACGAGGTGGCCATGGTGCTCAGCCCCATAATACAAAAGATGCCGTTGTTATTGCTTCTCAACTTGTCTTAAATCTTCAACAAATTGTAAGTAGAAGGATCAATCCCATTGATTCGGCTGTAATTTCAATCGGTTCTTTTATGGCTGATAATGCCTTTAATGTTATTGCTGATAAAGCCAGACTTATTGGAACTGTCCGTACATTTAACAAAGATGTTCGGACATTTATCGAAGAGGAAATGGAAAAGGTTATAAAAGGAACATGCATCACAGCAGACTGTGATTATACCTATACCTATGAACGAGGTTATCCGACTGTTGTCAATCACGATAAAGAGACAGAGTTTCTTGTAGAATGTGCAGAGTCAATTACAGCCATTGATACGATTGAACAATCAGACCTACAAATGGGTGGGGAAGACTTTGCTTACTATTTAGAGCATGTAAAGGGAACTTTTTTCTTTACTGGAGCAAAACCAGAAGGCGTGACAGTTGCATACCCTCATCATCATCCAAAGTTTGATATTAATGAAAAGGCATTGCTCATTGCAGCAAAAACCCTTGGTAGTTGTGCGATAAATTATAAGGAAGAATAAAAGCCCAACAATTCTGGAACAGACTTTACGTCAGGTGGCCCTGATTAGTTACTGGTTGATACGCAAACATTGACACTTCCAAAAAGCGATATTCTTTTTTGAAGATTCATTCATAAAAGGGCAAACCAAAGCTTAAGCATATTGCTTTGGTTTGTCCTTATCTCTTTGAAGTAGGTAAATATTTACGGAAAAGCTATATATGAGACATTGACTCCTCTTAAAGACAAATTCCCTTTAAGATTCCTTCAACCCAATATACTAATTTCTACATTTTTGCCCCCGTATTTTTCGGATTTCTTTTGTAATACAGATTTAGTCTGAGCCATCATTGCACTTCTCCCATTTTGATATATTGAGGTTAGATATCCTCAATAGTTTACTAATTTTGGACTTACACTATTATTTATTGAGAAGTAAAATTGAGTGAATGAAGTGTATTAATCATATAATGTTATTAAACTGTTGATGTGCTTGGCTCTAGAAGAATAAGAATTGTGTAAGTACCTGGCACCAAAATTGGCACTAGTAAAGGGGGATGGCAATGCCACTAACGATTGTTCGAAATGATATTACGAAAATGAAAGTGGATGCAATAGTAAATGCTGCAAATTCTGCCCTTCAGATGGGTGGGGGTGTTTGTGGAGCAATCTTTCGTGCTGCAGGTAAGGAACAGTTGCAAAAGGCATGTGATGAAATAGGGAAATGCGCGGTAGGCAATGCCGTAATTACAGAAGCATTTAAATTGGATGCAAAATATATCATACATACGGTCGGTCCGATATGGCGAGGCGGGTCACATAACGAAGCACCCCTATTAGCATCTTGCTACAAGAATTCTCTGCAGCTTGCTGTGAAAAATAAATGTAAATCAATTGCATTTCCGCTCATTTCTTCGGGGATATATGGATACCCAAAACAAGAGGCACTGCAAATTGCAGTGTCATCCATTAGTTCATTTTTAATGAATCATGAAATGGATGTTTCAATAGTTGTGTTTGATCAAAAGGCTGTACAGTTGAGCGAAAAGCTATTTCATTCTATCCAACAATTTATCGACGATCATTATGAGGAAGAGCTGAAATCCTTAGATGTTAGAAGAGGAAACGTTGAAGAATTTCAATACTATGAAAATGAGAGCATAGCAGAAAAAGAAGAGATGGTGGTTTATAGCAATCTTTCCCTTGAGGATGTGTTAAATCAACTAGATGAGACTTTTTCTGAAAGACTTCTTCGTTTGATTGATGAAAAGGGTAAGACAGATGTAGAAGTTTACAAAAAAGCTAATATTGATAGGAGACTATTCTCGAAAATTAGAAATAAGCGGGACTACACACCTCAAAAGAAAACAGCCTTAGCGTTTGCAATTGCTTTAGAATTAAACATTGACCAAACTATTGATTTGTTGGCAACGGCAGGATATACCTTGTCCAATAGCAGTAAATTTGATGTTATCCTAAAATATTTTATTGAGAACAAAAACTATAATATATTTGAAATAAATGAAGCATTGTTTGCATTTGAACAGGAACTTCTCGGAGCATAATAAAATGTCGCTTCTGATGCGACCAACTAAATCTAGCAATTTGATATCCTTCATTTAACAACGAAATGGAGGGTATTTTTTATGGTAACAAATTTAACGGAGTTAGTATTTATTCTAGATCGCAGTGGTTCTATGTCAGGGCTGGAGTCAGATACCATTGGGGGATACAATGCAATGCTTTCCAAACAAAAGGAAGCGGAAGGCGAAGCTATCGTCACAACTGTCCTATTTAATCACGCGTACGAGTTACTTCACGACCGCATTCATGTAAAGGGTGTTGCGCCATTAACAAACAGAGATTATGAAGTAAGTGGCACAACGGCGCTGTTAGATGCTATTGGACATTCTATCAATAAAATAAAAAAGGCACAAAATGCGACGATGAAAGAGCATCGTGCTGAGAAAGTTTTATTCGTAATTACGACTGATGGCTTAGAAAATTCGAGTACGGAATTCAACTATAAAAAGATAAAAGGAATGATTGAACAACAGAAGAAAGTTGGTTGGGAATTTATTTTCCTTGGTGCAAATATTGATGCGATTGGAACAGCTACTGAATTAGGAATTGATAGTGATTATGCAGTAGAATTCCATGCTGATAAAAAAGGTGTACAAACAAATTTTTCTGCAGTCACTGAAACTGTCCTTAACTATCGCAAAGAGGGAAAAATCGAGAAAGATTGGAAAAAGGAAATTGAAGCTGATTATAAACGAAGAAAGTAATAAAAGGGGTTCCTCTGCAAAGAGGAGCCCCTTTTTGGAATTGTATTAGTGATTTTCGACAGATAAAATATGCAAGCACAGAGCTTACAAACCTTTTACCATGACAAGAAGCGTTCCTTCATTTTAAGTAGTCCGTATACGTAGAAGAAAATACCGCCAGTTATATACATTAACACAACGAAAAGGATGGCTTTACTTTGGTCTCCAGTCCAGCGATAGTATAGACGATAGAAATAATAAACGGTTAAAACGATGAGTGCGATAGCCGCTAGGAAACCAAGTAATGGAATCGATGAGATAATTGCAAGACCAAAGTAAATTAATGTCCATTTTAAAGCATCTGATTTGATTTCAGGCATGGTTGCTTTTTTAGAACATAAGGCAAAAAGAACATAAATGTTAATGATTGGAATCCAGCTAATCACGGCAATTTCATGGAATCCATTCGTTTTCGCTGTATTGGAATAAATAAGTGCAGAAAGAATGTAGGTAATGACAGCAATAATCAGAAAGAAGACAAGGAATGCTAGAATAAAACTCATTAATGTAGCAACATCAAAATAAGACACTTCATTTTGATATTGAAACTGCATTTTCACACCTCCTTTCTTGTAAGTAATTTCCACCAAAATAAAGAGATGCTTAGGTAAATAGCATATTAAATTGAGGAACTATTTAGAACTACAGATAGTTCAATATATGAACAAATTAATACAAACGATGACATGAATAAAATAAATAAATTTGAATACTAAATGTGCAATCTAAGCGTCATTAACATTTGATGTAAAGATGGGGGGAGTTCAAATAGAAGGGAAAGTAGGATGGGGGGAATTCTAATAACTGCTCAATTTTTTCTAATAACTACGTCAAATTTTCTAATAACATCCTTATATTTTCTAATATCAGTTTCGGGAAGTTATGAAAAAAGGATAAATTCTAATAACTGCTCAATTTTTTCTAATAACTACGTCAAATTTTCTAATAACATCCTTATATTTTCTAATATCAGTTTCGAGAAGTTATGAAAAAAGGATAAATTCTAA
>DATMFE010000353.1:0-1537 GCA_035556295.1 Ureibacillus sp. | reverse complement strand
GTATTCGTACGAATATTCTCAGTAAACCCTTCCCTTGGACCCCTTACCAATGATTCCGTTTGAGGTTCGTCAATTCCGCGACTATCCCATCCCTTGCTTCCAACTAGCAATACTTTATCTGTTCCATTGATAAATAAGGCTGTATCACCAGACAAAATAGCAAGTAGCACGTCATCCAATATATCTACTATTTTAAGTTCATAAGTGGATAAAACCTCATTTTTCAATTTCTTCAATATTTCATCGCTAGAAGCCGGCACTTCCTTTTTGGCAGTCTGCATACCCAATTGAATATTTTTAATCAATTGGTCATTTATCATATCCTTATCTACTAGTCCATCTATACAAACGATCGCGCACTTTTTTTCACTATCGCTTATTGTAAAAGTTCTTTGGATAAAATCAGATGGTGCATTCAATATCCTTTTTATATTGTCGAGATTAGCGTGGATATCTGTATAAATAGTACTAGGTATATCATTTTGCTTACCTTCAACATTTTGTTTTTGATATTTTAATCGCTTATTGAATACATGCCTTAACATTTTACATACCTCCAGAAAACGCAGCCGAAAACCCCATCAAGAAACAAATTCTTCTAATAGCTACTATTTTTACCGAAATAAATAATGTTATGTACGACCTCTCCTTGGCATTGATTGGATTAAAAATAGAGAGTTTCAAATTCATCTTGTTTATGTATCCAAAGCAGCAAATGGCTCATCTAGTAGTAATACAGTGGGATGATTCACAAGTGCTTTAGCAATGGATATCCCACCCGACAGTTGATATCAATCATGATGTTCCTATCCATACATTTTTAAAAACTTTAGTCCTTACTAGATTTGATTAAACTATTGCTAGGAATATAGAGCGTATAATTGTTTTTTACGTTATAAACACCGTTACCAAAAATCGATTCCAACCATAATCTAATGATGAATCTATTTTTTTACAGGGGTGATAGAATGTTTGATTATTCAGTGATTCAATTTATACAAACCTATGCTCATCAGCTGGACAAGCCACTTCAAGCAGAGATTCTAAATCTCTATAAACGTTTTAAACGAGCTCCCAAATTTCTACAACACCGGCTAGGACCTTTATTCCTGCACACTTTGAAATTATCTGTCATCGTGGAGTTTGAAGATATGGAATGTCAAAAACAAAGTGTACAGCATTTACAACATTCCTTAACAACAAATGCTCATTGCCAATTTAAAAATCAATTTTCTTGTGTACCTTGTTGTAGTGCAGAAATCACACTTGCCGCTTTAGCAGATTTATTTAAAAGCCATTCGACGATTCGAAAAGTTCATTTAAACAGACAAGTACAAGCCCTCCTCGATCATGCCATTCCTTCCGTTCAAGCAGATCATGTTGTCCGAAATAATAACCAATTAACCGGACAAGGAATCACAATCGCTGTTATCGACACAGGAGTCTATCCACATTCAGACCTTGAAGGAAGAATCGTTGACTTTGTAGATTTTATTAATCGACGATCCGCTCCTTATGATGATAATGGCCATGGAAC
>DATMFE010000352.1:0-19908 GCA_035556295.1 Ureibacillus sp. | reverse complement strand
GCTTCAAAACGTGTATTAGGTATGTTCCCGTTCCGTGTTCAATTAATGGGGGCAGCAACATTAAACGACGGAAATATCGCGGAAATGAAAACAGGGGAAGGTAAAACGTTAACTTCTACAATGGCCGTTTACCTAAATGCTTTAACAGGTAAAGGGGTACATGTTGTAACAGTAAACGAATACCTTGCGAATCGTGATGCTTCAGAAATGGGACAACTATATAACTTCCTAGGGTTAACGGTTGGATTAAACTTAAATAGCTTATCAAAAGATGAGAAACGTGAGGCTTATGCGGCGGATATTACGTATAGTACAAATAATGAGTTAGGATTCGACTATTTACGTGATAACATGGTTCTTTATAAAGAAGACCGTGTTCAACGTCCATTACATTATGCAGTAATCGATGAAGTTGACTCGATTTTAATCGATGAAGCGCGTACACCGTTAATTATTTCTGGACAAGCTGGTAAGACAGCACAACTTTATGTTCAATCGAATGCTTTTGTTCGCATGTTAAAACAAGAAGAAGATTATTCATATGATGAAACAACAAAAGGTGTAACACTTACTGAAAGTGGTATATCCAAAGCAGAAAAAGCATTTGGTGTTGATAATTTATTCGACTTAACACATGTACGTTTATTACATGCAATTAACCAATCCTTAAAAGCACATGCTTCAATGCACCTTGATGTGGATTATGTTGTGCAAGATGGGGAAATTGTGATTGTTGATAGCTTCACAGGTCGTTTAATGAAAGGCCGTCGTTACTCTGATGGTTTACACCAAGCAATTGAAGCAAAAGAAGGCGTAGAAATTCAAAACGAATCGATGACAATGGCAACGATTACGTTCCAAAACTACTTCCGTATGTATGAAAAATTATCTGGTATGACAGGTACTGCGAAAACGGAAGAAGAAGAGTTCCGTAATATTTACAATATGAATGTTATTGTTATTCCTACGAATAAACCAATCGCTCGTATTGATAAGGCAGATTTAATCTTCGCATCTATGGAAGGGAAATTTAAAGCTGTTGCTGCTGACATCGCTGAACGCCACAAAGCTGGCCAACCAGTATTAGTTGGTACAGTAGCAATTGAAACATCTGAGATTATCTCAAATTTATTAGATAAATATAAAATTCCACATAACGTATTGAATGCAAAAAACCATGAACGTGAAGCAGAAATTATTGCAGATGCGGGTAAACAAGGTGCTGTAACGATTGCAACAAACATGGCTGGTCGTGGTACGGATATTAAACTTGGCGAAGGCGTATTGGAGCTTGGTGGACTTGCTGTAATTGGTACAGAACGTCATGAATCACGTCGTATCGATAATCAGTTGCGCGGACGTTCTGGTCGTCAAGGGGACCCTGGTATTACACAATTCTATCTTTCACTTGAAGATGAGCTAATGCGTCGTTTCGGTTCAGACAAAATGAAAGCGATGATGACACGTCTTGGTATGGACGACTCTCAACCAATTCAATCTGGTATGGTTTCACGAGCAGTTGAAGGTGCACAAAAACGTGTTGAAGGCAATAACTTTGATGCTCGTAAACGTTTATTACAATATGATGATGTTTTACGTCAACAACGTGAAATTATTTATAAAGAACGTCGTGAAGTTCTTGAATCAGAAAATATGCGTGAGCTTGTAGAATCATTTATTCAAGAGTCGATTGAAAATATCATTGGCGTTCACACTCAAGGTGAACAACAAGATTGGAACTTAAAATCTATTGAAGATTACGTTCAAGCTAACCTTTTAGACGAAGGTGTTGTGACGGTTGCTGACCTTGAAGGAAAATCTCCAGAAGAAATGATTAGCCTGATTTATGATGAGGTTCAGAAGAAGTACGATGCGAAAGAAGAAGAGCTTACTCCTGATCGTATGCGTGAGTTTGAAAAAGTTATTTTACTTCGCTCAATCGATACAAAATGGATCGATCATATTGATGCGATGGATCAACTTCGTCAAGGTATCCATTTACGTGCTTATGGTCAAACAGATCCACTGCGCGAGTATCAAAAAGAAGGATTTGCGATGTTTGAAGATATGGTCGCTTCTATTCGTGAAGACGTATCCAAATACGCAATGAAAGCACAAATTCGCAACAACTTAGAACGTGAAGAGGTAGCGAAAGGGCAAGCGGTTAATCCAAAAGAGGAAGCTGCACCGAAGAAAAAGCAACCTGTTCGCAAAGCTGAAAATATCGGCCGTAATGATCCTTGCCCATGTGGAAGCGGGAAGAAATATAAAAACTGCCATGGCGTTGGACAGTAATATTTCTGAAGGTGAGTTACTAGACAAAAAGTCGAGGATTTCATGAAAGTTGTCAAGTAAAAGTGAGTTACTGGACAAAAAATGACTGATTCGATGAAAGTTGTCAAGTAAACGTGAGTTACTCGACAAAAAGTGGCTGATTCCATAAAAGTTGTCAAGTAAAAGCGGTTTACTAGACAAAAAGTGTGGGATTTCCGAAAAAGTGTCAAGTAAATCCAATTTACTCGACAAAAAATGGAGAATTCCCTAAAAAGTGTTCTTCATACCCTTGCGATGGCATTAGTAGAATAAATTTGTATTACTTTTTTCTTAAACTAAAGAACCGTTGCTGCAGTCGATTGTGGCACGGTTCTCTCAATTTTGAACAGTACGGGGGATTTTATTTTATGATTGAATTAGCAGAAGTAAGAAACATATTGGAAACAACAGCCTCAAAATTGGCGGACTTCAGGGGGTCTCTTTGACTTAGAAAACAAAGAGGAACGTATACAAGAGTTGGACGAAATGATGCTGACACCGGATTTTTGGAATGATCAGGATGGAGCACAAAAGGTCATCAATGAAGCCAATGGTTTAAAAGCAGTAGTGAATGAATACAATGATCTTTTATCCACTCAAGAAAACCTTGAAATGACATTGGAGCTTTTAAGAGAAGAGCCAGATGACGATTTACAAAACGAGCTTGGTAATGAATTAGAGGATTTCCAACGAAAAATGGATTCCTTTGAGCTTCAAATGCTACTTAGCGAACCTTACGATAAAAACAATGCCATTTTAGAGCTTCACCCTGGAGCTGGTGGTACGGAATCTCAAGATTGGGGCTCAATGTTACTACGTATGTATACTCGATGGGCTGAACAACATGGCTTTAAAGTTGAGACAATGGATTATTTACCTGGTGATGAGGCGGGTATTAAATCAGTTACATTATTAATCCAAGGTCATAATGCTTATGGCTATTTGAAAGCAGAAAAGGGTGTTCACCGCTTAGTTCGTATTTCACCGTTTGACTCAGCAGGTCGCCGTCATACATCGTTTGTTTCTTGCGATGTAATGCCTGAATTCAACAATGAAATAGCAATCGAAGTACGTTCAGAAGATTTAAAAATAGATACGTATCGCGCAACAGGTGCTGGAGGTCAGCATATTAATACAACCGACTCAGCTGTTCGTATTACGCATCTACCTACCGGTGTTGTTGTATCATGTCAGGCGGAACGCTCTCAAATTAAAAACCGTGAAAAAGCGATGAGCATGTTAAAAGCGAAACTTTATCAATTAGAAATTGAGAAGCAACAAGCTGAGCTTGATGCGATTCGTGGTGAGCAAAAAGAAATTGGTTGGGGTTCACAAATTCGTTCGTATGTATTCCATCCATATTCTATGGTAAAAGATCACCGAACAAGCTTTGAAACTGGTAACGTACATGCCGTAATGGATGGCGATTTAGATGGTTTCATTAATGCTTACCTGCGTTCACGTATCGGGTAAATAAATATGTAGCATCCACTATATTTTGCAGTGGATGCTTTTTTATTCATTGAATTTTATCAATGTTGGATTAAAACTCATCAACTATGCCGACTTTCTTTTTCAATACTTGGACGTCACCTTTTGTAGTTACTGAGGCATGTGCCAATATGCCAATTTGTTCATTGATACTATCGAGTTTATTTAACAGGATCTGATGATTTTTCTCAGTTCTCTTCTCATGCTCGTCCATTCTAGCTTCAAGAGAATCCATTCTTGCCTCAATAGAATGCATTCTAGCTTCAAGAGAATCCATTCTAACTTCCAAAGAATCCACTTTGGCCTCTAAAGAATCAATCTTTTCTGCCAACTTGTCCACCTTTTTAGAAAGCTCTAATATCGCTTGTAATACTTGCTCCATGTCACTCATTTTCAAGCCTCCTTTCCTTAGTATTAGTTAATCCAAAATATATAAAAATAAAACATGTACAGCTATTACTCAAAAAATGGATATTCTATTTGTTTAATTTGTTCAATATTACATAATTCAATTTGATTAATCCAACCTATCTTAACTCCGTTAGATTTTAAGTTTGAAGTTGCATTTTTAAACATATAGTGTAAAATATAAGAACAAATGTTCTATTTTTAGGAGGGGTATTTTAGTGGCACACATTCCCATTGAAGCTGTCCCATACTTAGAAGCGGCAATATATTTACCAATGTTATTAGTTGTTTTAGATAAAGATTATGCGCAAATTGAAGCAGGTCAATTTAAGTTGAAACGTCCCTATTTTCATTTAATTGATGAAGCTCGGAAGAATGCATTAGAGGACTTGAAAAAAACGAAGGCGTATTTACAACATCACCGGTTAAAGGTCGTACGTGGTAACAGTGATGAGTTGTTTACCGAGTATTATTTTCATTATCAGCAGGCGATGGAAGTTAGACGGTATTCAAATATACGCCTTCGAAATAGAGTTGAAAATTTACTGGATTTTTATTTTAAACTTGCATTAAAAGATGTTAAAGAAGTAAGTCATTCTGAATAATTAGTCGTTGATTACTAGCACGTTTTTGAAGCATAGTTGCTCTTACGTATTGGTTATTGAAAGATGATTGTGGCATTTGTAAAATTATCTCTCGATCATCTTTCAAAGTAATTTTCGTTTGGTCTTTTAATGGCTCGATGTTAATAATGCTATGTAGACCAACCCAAACATTATTTGGAGATGACGGAGATAGAATTGGAAAGAATACTAGTGGAATGCCAAAATCATAAGCAATGATGACTGGTAGCTTATGCATATAATCGCCAAGAAGCTTTTTTGATACTTTACGTGCTGCATTATATTTAGAACCCATTAAATCACAAGATTTCCGAACTATGTAGAGAGGTTTTCTTGAAACAATCACTTCACCACTCTTATCATAAACACGTGAATATAGCTTGTCTCCATGTTCTAGAGGTTCAATTAAATAAGAATTGAAAGACAAACAATAAGAATCGATAGTCTGTAAATTTTTCATAAATATACCCTCCTTTCTTACCCTAATTTTTACATCCCTTCCAATTCGAAACCATAATAATACAATTTTCCATAAATTTCAACATCCAATTGTCGAAAAATTTGTGAACTTAAAAAAGGGAATCTACTTTTCAGAATATATTGCAAATTGAAAATTATTTTTTTATAATAGAAAAAAGGGAATCGGGGTGATATCGATGGATAAATATTATTCATACACAGATTTTCTTAAAGCAGTTGGACAATATCAACATGCAAATGAATCTGAGAAATTGTTGAATGACATTTATTTGGACTTATTTTTGAATCGAATTCAAAGAATGCAACGTATTGAAGAGTTAAAACATCTCATCGATACAGCGTTAGATGAAAGAGATCGAGAAGCATTCCATATGTATGCAAAAGAGTTAAATGAATTACAAGAAACGGTAAAATAATCAATATAAAGCTGCTTATAAAGCTTGTCACCTATAAAAGGGTACAAGACCATATAAGCAGCTTTTCATCATTTTACACTCTTATACAGCTTCCGTTTCGGATATTCCTAGAAATGGCTTGCGGCCAAGCATTAAAAACTTTCTTTAAAAAAACTTGGTAGAGTTGGTTGCAGCCCGAATAATTTGAATTGATTCCACCTACATTTTGATCTTACTTTAGCCTGGCGCCGAAACCATATTCACTATCAACAAACCTCTTGCATCATCTCAATCTTCTATACTAACTGGCACTACAATCTATAACCTCCAAACTGAACTAAAAAGAATATACGTTCGCTTATTTGATGATTTTTTATATGTAGTATGCTAAACTATTGTTACGAATAATGGGTGAAAGGATGCCGATTGAATGACATTTGAATTGCAGTCCGCCTACCAACCTAGTGGTGATCAACCTGAAGCAATTAAACAACTTGTTCAAGGTGTGAAAGAAGGAAAACGTCACCAAACATTACTAGGAGCAACAGGTACAGGAAAAACATTTACCATCTCTAATGTAATAAAAGAAGTCAACAAACCTACTCTTGTCATCGCACACAATAAAACACTTGCTGGCCAACTATATAGCGAGTTCAAACAATTTTTCCCAAACAATGCAGTTGAATATTTTGTCAGTTATTATGATTACTTCCAACCTGAAGCTTATATACCGCAAACTGATACATATATCGAAAAAGATTCAAGCATAAACGATGAAATCGATAAGCTTAGACACTCTGCAACGTCTTCTCTATTTGAACGAGACGATGTCATCATCATTGCTTCAGTTTCTTGTATATATGGTTTAGGGAATCCGGAAGAATACCGTGAAATGGTTGTTTCTATACGAACGGGAATGGAAATTGAACGCAATCAGTTACTACGTAAACTCGTAGATGTTCAATATGAACGAAACGATGTGAACTTCCAACGTGGAACATTTAGAGTACGAGGTGATGTAGTTGAAATTTTCCCTGCATCACGAGACGAACATTGTATACGTGTTGAATTTTTCGGAGATGAAATCGATCGAATCCGTGAAGTAGATGCGTTAACTGGAGAAATTCTTGGTGAACGAGATCATGTAGCAATATTCCCAGCATCCCACTTCGTTACACGTGAAGAAAAAATGAAAAAAGCCATAGAAAATATTGAAAAAGAGTTAGAAGAACGACTTGAAAAACTACGTTCTGAAGATAGATTACTTGAAGCTCAACGACTAGAGCAACGTACAAATTATGATTTAGAAATGATGCGTGAAATGGGCTTCTGTTCTGGAATTGAAAACTATTCTAGACATTTAACATTAAGAGAAGCTGGAGCAACACCATATACGTTACTCGACTATTTCCCAAAAGATTTTTTACTTGTTGTCGATGAAAGCCACGTAACCTTGCCTCAAGTACGTGGTATGTATAATGGGGACCAAGCTCGGAAAAACGTATTAGTAGAACATGGATTCCGCTTACCTTCTGCTCTAGATAATCGCCCATTAAAATTTGATGAATTTGAACAACATATACACCAAGCAATCTATGTTTCAGCGACGCCTGGTCCATATGAAATAGAGCATACACCAGAAATGGTAGAACAAATCATTCGTCCAACTGGGTTACTAGATCCAACCATTGATGTCCGCCCTATTGAAGGACAAATTGATGATTTAATCGATGAAATCAATGAACGCGTGAAGAAAAATGAGCGAGTTCTAATCACAACATTAACAAAGAAAATGTCTGAGGATTTAACAGCTTACCTAAAAGAAATTGGTATTAAAGTGGAATACCTTCACTCTGAAATAAAAACATTAGAACGGATCGAAATTATCCGTGAACTTCGAAAAGGGACTTACGATGTATTAGTAGGAATCAACCTGCTGCGAGAAGGATTAGATATTCCAGAAGTATCCCTTGTAGCGATATTAGATGCTGATAAAGAAGGGTTCTTGCGTTCTGAACGTTCATTAATCCAAACGATTGGTCGTGCTGCTCGTAATGCGAATGGGCATGTTATTTTATATGCAGACAATATGACCGACTCTATGAAAAAGGCGATTGATGAAACAAAACGTCGTCGAGCGATTCAAGAAGAATACAATGAGAAGCATGGTATTACACCACAAACAATTCAGAAGAAAATTCCAGACTTAATTCGTGCAACTCAGGCTGCTGAAGAAGAAGAGACATACGTTACAAAAGTAACGAAAGGTAAAAAACTAACAAAAGCCGAACTGGAAAAGCTAATTGCAACGCTAGAATTAGAAATGAAAGAAGCAGCAAAAGCGCTTGACTTCGAACGTGCTGCAGAATTACGAGATACAATATTCGAGCTGAAAGTAGAAGGGTGACAAAAGTGAAAAATACAGAAATTGTTGTACAAGGAGCACGTTCCAATAATCTGAAAAATGTAAGCTTAACTATTCCACGCGATCAGCTTGTTGTTATTACTGGCTTATCAGGATCAGGAAAATCATCACTTGCTTTTGACACAATTTATGCAGAGGGCCAAAGAAGATATGTAGAATCTTTATCTGCCTATGCCCGCCAATTTTTAGGCAATGTTGATAAACCTGACGTTGATTCGATTGAAGGATTATCTCCTGCAATCGCTATTGACCAAAAAACGACTAGCCGTAATCCACGTTCAACAGTTGGAACAGTAACGGAAATTTATGATTATTTGCGTCTATTATTTGCGCGAGTTGGTAGACCTATTTGTCCAAACCATGGAATCGAAATTGCATCTCAAACAATCGAACAAATGGTGGATCGTCTCAAAGAATATCCAGAACGAACAAAAATGCAGCTACTCGCCCCAATCGTTTCAGGGAAAAAAGGTACACATATAAAACTTCTTGAAGATTTGAAAAAGCAAGGTTATGTGCGTGTTCGAGTAGATGGAGAAATGCGTGACCTAGACGACTCAATTGAATTAGACAAAAATAAAAAACATGATATCGAAGTCGTTATTGATCGTATTGTAATAAAAGAAGGGATTGAATCAAGGATTTACGACTCGCTTGAAACAGCACTGAAACTAGCGGAAGGTCGCGTATTAGTGGATGTAATGGAACAAGAGGAACTGTTATTTAGTCAACACCATGCCTGTCCAATGTGTGGTTTTTCAATTGGTGAGCTGGAACCTCGTATGTTTTCATTCAACAGCCCATTTGGTGCGTGCCCATCTTGTGATGGGTTAGGTTTTAAACAAGAGGTAGATTTAGATTTAGTCATCCCAGACTGGAGTAAATCTCTAGAAGAACATGCTATAGCGCCATGGGAGCCGACGAGTTCTCAATACTACCCGCAGCTATTAAAGTCGGTTTGTGATCATTACAAAATTCCTATGGATGTGCCTGTATCAGAGCTTCCTAAAGAACAATTGGATAAAATATTATACGGTTCAAATGGAGAGTTGATTTATTTTTATTACGAAAGTGATTACGGTAGTGTGCATAACAAAAAAATCGAATTTGAAGGCGTTGTTCGAAATATTGATCGCCGCTTCCGTGAATCTTCATCTGAGTATGTTCGTGAGCAAATGTCGAAATATATGGCAGAACAGAATTGTCCTTCATGTAAAGGGCTACGCTTAAAGCCAGAATCATTAGCAGTCAAAGTAGATGGGTTAAACATTTCGGAATCGACAAAACATTCGATTGCTGAAATGTACGGCTTTTTCTCAACCCTTACTTTAACTGAAAAAGAAATGCAAATAGCAAAACTCATTATTCGGGAAATTACTCAACGTCTAAGTTTCCTTATAAATGTAGGTTTAGACTATTTAACACTAGCACGATCAGCAGGTACATTATCTGGTGGTGAAGCACAGCGAATTCGTCTTGCAACTCAAATTGGATCTCGCTTAACTGGAGTTCTTTATATATTAGACGAGCCTTCAATCGGTTTGCATCAACGAGACAATGATCGTTTAATTTCAACGCTGAAAGAAATGCGTGATTTAGGCAATACATTAATTGTCGTTGAACACGATGAAGATACTATGATTGCTGCAGACTATCTGATTGATGTAGGGCCACATGCTGGTGTTCATGGTGGACAAATTGTTGCTGCTGGTACTCCACAAGAAGTTATGGATAATGAAAAATCCATCACTGGGGAGTACTTAAGCGGTAAAAAGTTCATACCTCTTCCTAAAGAACGCCGTAAACCTGATGGCCGTAAGATTACAATTAAAGGTGCGAAAGAAAATAACTTAAAAAATGTAAAAGTAGATATTCCATTAGGCCAATTTATTGCGGTAACAGGTGTTTCCGGTTCAGGTAAATCTACATTGATTAATGGGATTCTCTATAGAGCGCTAGCGCATCATTTAAACCGTGCACGAACAAAACCTGGACAACATAAAGAAATAACAGGGTTAGAGCACTTAGACAAAGTCATAGATATAGATCAGTCGCCAATTGGACGTACCCCACGTTCAAATCCAGCAACCTATACAGGAGTGTTTGATGATATCCGTGATCTTTTTGCCTCAACAAATGAAGCAAAAGTCCGTGGATACAAAAAAGGACGCTTTAGCTTTAATACAAAAGGTGGCCGTTGTGAAGCTTGTAGTGGGGATGGAATTATTCGAATTGAGATGCACTTCCTACCAGATGTCTATGTACCATGTGAAGTTTGTCATGGTAAACGTTATAACCGTGAAACATTAGAAGTGCGATATAAAGATAAAAATATAGCAGAAATATTGGATATGACGATTGAAGATGCAGTGAAATTCTTCGAAAATGTGCCTAAAATCCAACGAAAACTGCAAACCATTGTTGATGTTGGGCTAGGTTATATGAAACTCGGACAGCCGGCAACAACTTTATCCGGTGGGGAAGCACAACGTGTGAAACTTGCATCAGAACTTCACCGCCGTTCAACAGGCAAATCCTTCTACATTTTAGATGAGCCAACTACAGGTTTACATGCTCATGATATTGCAAGACTTCTAAAAGTACTCCAAAGACTCGTTGAAAATGGGGATACTGTTTTAGTCATTGAACATAACCTCGATGTCATAAAAACAGCAGACTACATTATCGACTTAGGTCCTGAAGGTGGAGATAAGGGTGGAACGATTATAGCGACTGGTACACCAGAACAAGTCTCCAAGGTAGAAGGTTCCTATACTGGGCAATACTTAAAACCGATTTTAGAACGCGACCGTAAACGAATGGAAGAATTACTTGCAAACGCAAGTGGTAAGTAATCATGTCAATGGTCCAAAATCAATAAAATAATTGTGTTTTGTCAATATAGAGATGAAACTTTTCTGCTTCCCTTGACGTATACTTGATATACAAAGTTGAGGGAGGCTTTTTATTTATGGAAAATGAAAGAAAACGCATTTTAAACTTAGTTGAAAACGGTACAATCTCAGCAGAAGAGGCAATTGTTCTACTAGAAGCGTTATCAAAAGAAAAAGAATCCACTCCAATAAACGCACCTGTACCTGTATCAGTAACCAAAGAAGAGAAAGAAACAACAGAAGAACCAAAATTCAATAAATACCACAACGATCACAAATCGAAACAGGGCTTCGAAGATATGTTTAACAATCTATTTAACAATAAAGAATCCAATAAAAAAATGAATGAATTTATTAATGACCTTAAACAAGATTTGTCGCAATTTAGTAGCAAAATGATGGATCTCATGAATACTACATTCACAAAAGTAAAAGATTTCGACTTCGAATTTCCTTTTGGCGATAAAGTAGAATTTACTAATACTTATGAATTTAATAGTGAGGAAGTTAGAGGAATCGAAATAGACCTTCCTACAGGAAAAGTTAATGTAGTAAAGAGCTCATCAGATCAAATTACAATTGAAGCAAAAGTGAAAACAGCTAAAGTCAATGATGACGAAGTAAAAACGAAAGAAGACTTTGAAAAGCAATTTATTCAAGTGAAAGAAGGAAAATTGGATATTACCACTCCTTCTAAAATGTCACAAGTAACGCTACAAGTAGCATTACCTGAAAAACAGTATGAGATGGTTATCCTTCGTTTATTAAATGGTGCTATTACGGCATCTGAGCTTCAAGCGAAGCTATTAAAAATTAAATCCTACAATGGAACAGTCAAACTAGATCAAATCAAGTTTGATACAGCAACGATTAATGGTGGAAACGGTGCAATAGAACTTCGTAATGTGACAGGGGATGACTTAGAAGCGGAAACTGTCAATGGTCGTATCTATGTTGACGGCAAATTGCAAGAGGTTGAAGCAGAATCTGTTAATGGTGCGGTTGCGGTAACAACGACTTCTGAAACTGCCCGAAAAATTAAAGCAAGTACGGTGGCTGGAGCTGTTGAACTGTATGTTCCTAGAAATGTAAGCATTGAAGGACAAGTATCAACTAACTTTGGAAAATCAGATATTGGACTATCTGATGTGATTCATCATTCAGAAGAGGATCAGTTCCTAAGTAAAACATTATCCTTTGGTAAAGTTTTAGAAGGGGCACCTACGCTAAAATTACTAGGGGAATCCCGTACAGGAAGCGTAATTGTTCGATATACAGTGGAATCGGATCATAAAGAATAATTTATTAGGAGTGAATCGCATGGAAGAAATGCGGTTCACTCTATTTTTATACAAATAATTTGTAAACGAGTTGATAGCACGAATTATTACCTTTGATTCATTAACAGTATTGTTTACCCACTGATTTCTTCCCATATCAATCCCACTATTTTCTATACTTACCAATTCCAAAACTCAGATTTATGACGGACTATGTTTATAAGATTTTGTCAGATGCTAGCAAAAAAAACAGTAATAAACTGAATATGAAACAAAAATGTAATAAATTGAGATTCAAAGAGTGATATAATCTATAAGGGAAGAAATATAGATAGAATTTAGGTGAATTCATGATTTCGATGAAAGACGTTTACAAAAAGTATCCGAACGGTGTTGTCGCTGCAAACGGAATTAATGTTGATATTAAACAAGGTGAATTTGTATATGTGGTTGGGCCAAGTGGTGCCGGAAAATCCACTTTTATTAAGATGATGTATAGTGAAGAAAAACCAACATCTGGTGACGTGATTATAAATAATAAAAATATAGCGAAAATGAAGAAGGGCCAAATACCACAACTAAGAAGAGAATTAGGAGTGGTATTCCAAGATTTTAAACTCTTACCTAAGCTGAGCGTTTTCGAAAATGTAGCCTTTGCTTTAGAAGTAATTGAAGAACATCCAAAGATTATAAAAAAACGAGTGATGGAAGTTCTTGATTTAGTAGGATTGAAGCATAAAATGCGTATGTTACCAAGCGAGCTTTCTGGTGGGGAACAACAAAGGGTATCTATAGCACGCTCAATTGTAAACGTTCCAAAAATTGTAATTGCGGACGAACCTACAGGAAACCTTGACCCTGAAAACTCCTGGGAAATTATGAAAATCTTTGAAGAAATTAATACACGCGGAACGACAGTTGTAATGGCAACTCACAATCGTGAAATTGTTAATACAATTCGTAAGCGTGTTATTGCTATTGAAAGCGGTATGATTGCGCGGGATATAGATGGAGGTGACTACGGTTATGAAGGGTAGAACGATACGTCGTCATTTCCGTGAAAGTTTTAAATCCCTTGGCCGAAACGCATGGATGACTTTTGCCTCTGTTAGTGCTGTAACAGTTACATTATTACTTGTTGGTGTATTTGCCATCATTATGATGAACTTAAATAATACAGCCACTTCTGTAGAAGATGATGTAGAAATAAAAGTTCTTATTGAAATTATTGACGATGAGCAACAAGCTAAAGCTGCTGAAAACCAGTTGATTAAAGAAGTGAAAAATATATCAGGGGTTGCAGAAGTTAAATACTCTACAAAAGACGATGAGTTAAATATTCTCATTGATACTTTAGGAGACGAATTTAAACTTTATGAACAAAGTAACCCGTTACGTAGTGCACTTTATGTAAAAGCGTCTGATCCGACTCAAATATTAGCCATATCGGACAAAATTAAGAAATTAGATAACGTACATAACGTTGTGGATGGTAAAGATACTTACGAGAATCTATTTAGTTTTTTAGAGACTGGTAGAAATATTGGTATCGTTTTAATTTTAGGTTTACTATTTACTGTTATTTTCTTAATCTCTAATACAATACGCATTACAATTATTGCTCGAAAAGATGAAATTGAGATTATGAAATTAGTAGGTGCTACGAATTCCTTTGTTCGAATTCCATTCTTACTAGAAGGAATGTGGATTGGAATCCTTGGATCGATTATCCCAATGGCGATTGTATCCACTGCTTATTACAATTTACACAAAGTACTAGCACCTGAACTAAAAGGACAATTACTTCAACTACTGGACGTTTCTCCTTTAATTTGGCAGGTTAACACGCTAATCATCCTGCTAGGGATATTCATTGGATTATGGGGAAGCTTCATGTCTGTGCGGAAGTTCTTAAGAGTCTAGTCGAAGGGAGTCTATTGAGTGAAGAAACTATTAAAAAAACGTTTAAATTTATTCGTGGCGATTGTCGCCATTTTACTAGTTGTTCAAGTACCAATTTCATATGCGACTAGTTTATCAGAATTAAAAGGTCAAAAAAGTGAAATTGAAAAGCAAAAAAATGAGCTAAACTCGCAAATTAAAGAAAAGTCCTCAGCGATCACATCAATTGAGGGGAAACTTGATGAATTAGTAGCTCAGATTGAAGCATTAAGTACTAAAATTACTTCAACAAATACGGAAATTACAAATGTAAAAGCTGATATTGAAGAAGCAAATAATAATATTAAAGCATTAGAAGAAGAGATTACGATATTACAAGAGAAAATCAATCAACGTGACGAACTTTTACAAGAACGTGCTCGTGCAATCCAAGAAAATGGACAAGTAGATTACCTAGATGTTTTACTTGGTGCAAATAGTTTTGTAGACTTTATTGACCGTTTCTCTGCAGTTAATACGCTAATTGAAGCTGACCGTCAAATTATGCGCGAACAACAAGATGACAAAAAGCTATTAGAAGAACAAAAGGTAGTCCTAGAAAATACGAAAAAAGAGCTGGAAGACAAACAAGCAGAACTTCAAAGATTAAAAGAGTCATTAAGCTCTCAAAAGGCTGAAAAAGATAAATATGTGGACCAATTAGAAGCTGAGCAAGAAAAACTAAAAAATGAAAAACAATTACTTGAAAAAGAATACTCAGAAGCTATTGAATTAAGTAAAGATGTAGAACAAAAGATTAAAGCAGAACAACAACGTCAATTAGAAGAATTAAGAAGACAACAGGAATTACAAAAGCAACAAAATGCTGGTTCTGTTCCAAGTACTTCCGATGGTAGATTTATGAAGCCGACAAACGGAAGACTAACTAGCCCATGGGGTTGGCGTAATCTTGGATTTGGTGCAGAATTCCATTATGGTATTGACCTTGCAAATAGTACGGGTACACCGGTTGTTGCTTCGGCAGACGGTATTATCACCTATGCAGCACCATTATCAACTTATGGTAACTGTATTATCGTGACACACTCGATTAATGGTGAAGTCTTTACTACAGTCTACGCTCACTTAAGCTCTATCCAAGTAAGTACTGGACAAATGGTAAGTAAAGGACAAACAATTGGTCTAATGGGTAGCACAGGTCGCTCAACTGGGCCACACTTACACTTTGAAATTCACAACGGTCCATGGAATGGACAAAAAGCAGGGAATGTAAATCCATTACGTTATATTTCCTTATAGCAGTATAAAATAATAAAAGTGACTCAAGAGGCAAAAGTCTTTTGAACTGCACCCCAAATTTTAGACACGAAGTCTAAAATTTGGAGGTGCTTTTCTTTTGACTAAATTTTCAAAGGAACAAAAAATTGATGCAGTAAAACGATATTTAAATGGAAATGAAAGTTATAAAATAATCGCAAAAGCTATTGGTGTGGCTAAAAGTAAACTTATTTACTGGGTAAAGATCTATCAATATCATGGAGAAGAAGCCTTTGACAAGCGCTATACAAACTATCCGATACAATATAAACTAGACGTAATTAACTATATGAATGAACATGGGACGTCTATTTTTGAAACGGCTGCTATATTTAATCTGCCATCAGATTCTACTCTTCAACAATGGCAATATTTATTTGAAACACAAGGATTAGATGCCCTATATTCAAAGAAAAAGGGGCGTCCATCCATGAATAAAGAAACAAAGAAATCTATACCAGTTGAGGGGTCAAATGAAGCATTACTAGCTGAAAACGAGCGTTTACGAATGGAAAATGCCTATTTAAAAAAGTTACAAGCCTTAATTCAAGAAAAGGAAAAGTTACAGAACAAGACAAAGCGCAAATAATATATGAGTTAAGGCATGATTTTAAGGTGATCAATTTAGTTAAGATTGCTGGTATAGCGCGCAGTACATATTATTATTGGGTAAAACAAATGAATCGTCCTGATAAATATGAGGAAGTAAAAAAAATCATCCAAAAGATATTTGATGAAAATCAAGGACGATATGGATACCGTCGTATTACGTTGGAATTACGTAATAGAGGGGTTGTACTGAACCATAAAACAGTTCGTAGTCTGATGAATCAGATGGGTCTAAAGTGTCTTGTTAGAATGAAAAAATATCGTTCATACCGTGGACAGGTTGGGAGAATTGCCCCTAATATACTAGAGCGTGACTTTCAAGCTTCTAAGCCGAATGAGAAGTGGGTGACAGATGTGACAGAATTCCACCTACATGGAGAGAAGTTATATTTATCCCCTATTTTGGATTTATATAACGGAGAAATCATCGCATTTAACGTAGAAAAGCGTCCTGTTTATACACTGGTTTCAAAAATGTTAGATCAAGCATTTGATCGTTTGAATAATGGGGAAACCCCTATCCTCCATTCTGATCAGGGCTGGCATTATCAAATGAAGCAATATCAACATGCATTAAAAGAACGTGGAATCGTCCAAAGTATGTCCCGTAAGGGAAATTGTTTAGATAACGCTGTCATAGAGAATTTCTTTGGCTTATTAAAATCTGAATTACTATATCTCAAAGAATTTGAGAGTATGGAGCATTTTAAACTAGAATTAGAGAATTACATTTACTACTATAATCACAAAAGGATTAAGGTAAAACTAAAAGGCATGAGTCCAGTGCAATACCGAACTCATGCCCAAGTGGCTGCCTAATATTCATGTCTAACTTTTTGGGTTCACTTCACTTTTGAGTCACTTTTATTATGCTATTATTAGGGGGAATGTCACTATATTATATGACTAAGTGTTGGAAATGTGTGTTATTCTATTGGAAATACTATTATAAACATAAGCTTTATTTTGATAGAATGTTGTCTTCATAAGAGGTGATTATATGAAAAAATCCATTATTGGTGGGATTGTTGTTTTGGTCCTTGTGGCCATAATGCTTGGTGGCTATATCATAAAACAAATTGAGGCAAGTGAAAAAGTTGAAGAACAATCTCAAATAAAAGGGTATGAAGTGGATTTAAATAAAGAGGATTATGGTCTCAAAAAGGGGCAATTAGCACCAGACTTTACATTGCAAACTTTATCCGGGGAATCAATTACTTTATCAGATTTGAAGGGGAAAAAGGTATTACTTAACTTCTGGGCTACTTGGTGCCCACCATGTAAAAAAGAAATGCCAGATTTGCAGGAATACTATGAAAAGTACGGTGAGCAAGAAAATCTTGAAATCGTAGCAGTTAATTTAACCTATTCAGAGCGAAGTATCTCAACGGAAGATGTAGTTAAAAATGTTCAATTATTTGCGGATAATTATGGTCTTACATTCCAAATTCCTTTAATGAAAGAAGATTCAATCAGTAAAACATATCAAGTCATTACCATCCCATCGACGTTTATGATTGATTCTGAAGGAAGAATTCAACGTCAAATACTAGGACCATTGGACATAGATTCCATTCATGAATATGTAAGTCATTTAGATTAAATCATTTTTGAAGAAAAATAAAGATAAAGAAATTCGACCTTTGTAAGTGTTAGGCGACCTCTTCCTTTCATAAATTAATCGAGAGGAGGTTACTTTTGAAAAAAGGTCGAATTTTTATTTTATTGGGTACCGTTTGTTTACTCATTGCATTATTTGTTGTTTGGCAAGGGATGAATAGTAAAGGAAAAGAAGTCCAAAGTGTTAGTAATGTGTCAGTAATTGATGAAGTGTATTCATTGATTAATGAAAAGTCGGTTTATAGTGTCCCGCAAGAAAAGTTAATTGAGGGAGCTCTTCGGGGGATGACAGGTGCTTTACAAGATCCATACAGTACGTATTATACGGATAAAGAAGCAGCCCTTCATAAACAATCGTTAGCAGGACAAAGAGTTGGCATTGGGATTGAAGTAACAGAGAAGAATGGCCGTTTTGTTGTTGTATCACCAGTGAAGTCTTCCCCTGCAGAAAAAGCAGGAATTCGACCATTTGACGAAATTGTACAAGTTGATGATCAAAGACTAGATGGTAAAACGTTAAGCGAACTATTAAATTTAATTCAAGGTGAAGCAGGCGAGGAAGTAACGCTTGTCATTTATCGTCCAAGCACTGAAAGACATATTAAAGTTACGCTTGAACGAATGGAAATTAAAAATGATACAGTGGAATCACAAGTACTAGAAGTTGAAGGCATTAAGATTGGCTATATTTCAATCTCACTCTTCGGAGAAAAGACTGCCAATGAATGGGTTGAGGATACTCAAAAGTTATTATCTCAAGATGTACAAGGCTTTATAGTGGACTTGCGTGACAACCCTGGGGGCTATCTACATAGTGTTGCAGCCGTTGTAAGTAGCGTTGAAAAAGAAGGGGAAATTTTTGCATACATGCAAAATGGTGCAGGTGCTATGGAGCCACTGCATACTTCAAAATTGGATATCGAACAAGAATACTTAGATCAAATGAAAAATATCCCTATGATCGTCCTTCAAAATGAGGGAAGTGCTTCTGCAAGTGAAGTGATGGCAGGCGCATTACAAAGCTGGGATCGTGCTGCTATTATTGGTGTCCAAAGTTTTGGTAAAGGAACTGTCCAGGAAACAATGGATTTAAAAAATGGTGGAGAATTAAAGCTTTCAACAAATAAATGGCTTACACCAAAAAGAGATTGGATTCATGGTAAAGGAATAAAAGTAGATATTGAATCAGAACAGCATCCGTTGTTCTTACTAGAAGTCATTCCATTAGCAGGTAACTTTGAAGAAGGTGACTTTAGTGAAGAAATTGCCTATGTTCAAAAGGTGTTAAATGGCCTTGGATATACCGTGACAAGAACAGACGGATTCTTTGATAAGGAAACAGGGGATGCTATCGCCCTATATCGTGAACGAAGCAATTTAGCTGAAGGTCGCCATATGGACACGGCATTGTTAAATAGTATTAGTGAACAAGTCGTCTCATACAAACAGGACCAACAACACGACTTACAATTACAAATGGGCATCAGCGTAATGGTTCATACAATTAATGGAGAGATCTAAGCTCCATTCGATGAGTAAGAAGATATGGCAAGGTAGCCATCAGTGGGGATAGTAAGTGATCCCTGCTGGTGTTTTTTTTGGTCTATTGGATAAGATGGGCGCGTATAAGTGATAAGTGAGTGGGATGAAGGACATCTTAAAGCGAAAACGGTTTCGAAATGTCTTTCATAAGGGGAATGAAGGACAACTGAAAACGAAAACTGATTCGAGATGTCTTTCATAAGGTAGATGAAGGACATCTGAAAGCGGAAAGTATTTCGAGATGTCTTTCATAGGCTGGATGAAGGACAACTGAAAACGAAAACTAATTCGAGATGTCTTTCATAAGGTGGATGAAGGACATCTGAAAGCGGTAACCAATCCGAAATGTCTTTCAAAATGCAAATGAAGACCACTTTCACCCAAAAGATGAATCAAAATGGTCTTCATAATGCTGATGAAGACCACTTTCACCAAAAAAACCAATCAAAATGTTCCTCATAGGGTAGATGAAAGACACTATCCGAAAAAAATCAAATATTTTAACCTTCATACAGCAGATGAAGACCACTTTCAACCGAAAAACCAATCAAACTGACCTTCGTAAACCGAATAAAGACCACACCAAAAAGTAATCTGATCCGACTTGCC
>DATMFE010000351.1:0-1838 GCA_035556295.1 Ureibacillus sp. | reverse complement strand
TTTGCCTATGTGGGTGTGGAATTAGTGGGTGTATCGGCAGCGGAAACATCTAATCCAGAAAAAAATATCCCATCGGCGATTAATAAAATCCCTTTAAGGATCCTATTTTTCTACGTTGGCGCAATTGTTATCCTATTATGTGTTAACCCATGGACAGAACTAAATGCAGCAGAAAGTCCTTTTGTAAAAACGTTTAGTCTAGTAGGGATTCCAATTGCCGCAGGAATTATTAATTTTGTCGTATTAACTTCAGCTGCTTCTGCCTGTAACAGCGGGATGTTTTCAACAAGCCGAATTCTGTTTAATTTAGGAAAAAATGACCAAGCGCCATTGCGTTTTGCAAAACTGAATAAAAATCATGTACCAAGTAGTGCGTTATGGGTATCTGTGCTTGTCTTATCAGTGGGAGCTCTTTTGAGCAAACTTATACCGGAACAAGCTTTTGGAATCGTGACAACCATTAGTGCGATTTGTTTTATTTGGGTTTGGGGTGTCATTCTCATTTGCCATTTGAGGTATAAGAAAACACGTCCGCAATTACAGGCAAGATCCAAATTTAAAGCACCATTCACACCATTTATTAATTACGCTGTCCTAACGTTGTTTGCCATGATTCTCATCATTATGCTGGTTGCTGAAGAAACACGACCGGCCCTGTTGTTAACACCAATTTGGTTTATTCTATTATTTACTCTGTATTCAAATCGAAGAAAAAAGGAAAAAAACACAAAGTTATCTGCCTAGAAAAAATAAGGGAGCGTTTTTTAGTTTAACGAATGGGCTTGAATTATGATAAGTATCTTATCTGTTTAAGGGGGCACCGAAAGGGCCCCCTTAAGGCTTGTTAATGGCTAAAAAAGGGAGGGCTATCTAGAGGGGGATGATGATTCTATTCCATGAAGATAGATCAATAGGGAGAGTTAGGGAAGAAGCCGATGAATATGAAGATGTACCAACCATGAATATTGGTACGCCTGCCATAATACCAGAATATCAATTGGTGATTATAAGCGTTTACTTTCCAACTGCATTTAATTTATCTTCAAATGTAAATTTACCTATAAAAAATACACCCCAATTGTTAGTTTTGTGTCTAACAATTGGGGTGCAGTTCAGTTTAATGTCCCATCAACCTTATAGATAGGGGGGATCGTTATATAATCCCAATGCTGAACTTTAGTATTCAGTTGAAAAGCTTTTCAAACGATAGCCAAGGGTTGTATGTATTAAGCAGTTTTCTTACAGTCATCATGTGGCTTCGAAGATTGTGTTGGTAAGATGATGAGTAAAAGTAACAAGGGAATCAAATGTGAAAGTGAGCATGTTTGCTAAGAAGCAATAATCTGTTCCATTCTATAAATAGGAATTTGTTACTTGTATAAAATTTAAGATTACTTTATGCAGTTCCATTAGAAACTGGGACAAGAAACCTATCCCTCTGTCCCTCTTGAATTTTTCCCTGCTAAATGAACAGAGAGGAGGAAAGGGATTAATTCATCCCGAGCCGTTTCATTCTATTGTATAAGGTAGTTCTTGTGATACCTAGTTGTTTAGCACATTCTACTTTGTTCCCATCCAAAATCTGTAACGCGCGTTTAATCACTTCTTTCTCGTGTTTGTCCATTTCTTCTTGTAGCGATAAAATGGTATGATCACTTTCTTTAGGTATACTCCATTCAATTTCTGGATTGTTTTCTATACTAGTATTGTTTGTATTAAAGGGCAAGTACTCTCTTTTTATTACTCCATCAGTTGCGAATACGACAAGCCGCTCAATGACGTTACGTAGTTCGCGAATATTGCCAGGCCAATCATATTGAATCAGTTCATTTACTACA
>DATMFE010000350.1:0-14593 GCA_035556295.1 Ureibacillus sp. | reverse complement strand
CAGGGATTTTTTCACCCACGATATAATTAGTAAAAACAATAATTTTCGAGCTAGAAAAACGCCCTATGAAATCTACTTCTTTTCTTCTCATCATAAGCATTCTTTTACAAATTTGTTTGAGTAATTCATCACCAGCGTCTCGACCATAAAGTTCCACTATTTCAGAAAACTCAGTTGGTTCAATAATATGTATATACCCGAATATTTGATGATCTTGGTAATCTCTTAATGACTCAGTAAATCCTAAGCGATTAGGAATCCCAATTTGCACATCATTATAGGCTAAATAAGAAATCTCCCTTAGCTTCTGTTCGTAAATGTAAGCCAGAGAAATTAAATCATTTATTTTATGTAAAAATACCTCATAAAACTCTTTCTCTTGCGAAATAACACCGTCAAAGTACATCATTATGACACCAATTCGAACATTTGCATGGTTTTTAATAGGAATGATCAAGCATTTTGACAAACCTCTATCGTGAACCATTTTGCTTTGGGATGCGTGTATTTTAATATTCTCGGAATTTTCAATCACATATGGTTCTACTAATCCCATAAGTTGTTGATAATAACTCACTTCGGATTTTCTTTCAATTAATATCGGCTGGTCAATTTCAAAATTATGAGACATAACCATTTGAAGTTTTTTATTTTTTTCATCTTGTCTAAGGATTACGGTAGATAAAGTTTGAAAATGAAATGCCTCACTTAAACCATTACAAATGATTTGTAATTTTTTATATAATGTACTTTCCTTTTCAATAGCTGTATAAATTTGCTCTTCTATATAATGTAAAGTATGGACAAGATGGTACTTGGAGAATTCATCAAACAGTAATAGCGTCATAAAACTATTTTTGTCCAAGTCCTTAAAAGGAATCGACATCACATCGACTAAAGATGGCATTCCATTTTTTCGATTAAGCAGAATATCTACTTCTACAAGTTGACCACTATGAATCTTTTCTTCAAAGGATTGTAAGTTTTTATTATTTTCATTCGAGAATAATACATTATGTGTTTCTTGGAGCAACTCATTTTGTTTAAAATTAGTCATTTTGCAAAAATGGTCATTTGCATACAATATTGAAAGTTTATCATTATATACTTCTAAAATGACGTAACTTTTTTTGGAGTTATCGCCTATTAATTTAATAGATTGAAAGAGGGGTATTTTGCTATCTTCAATTGCTACTATATTCATATCTTCCCTCCGAGAAAATAATATTATGCAATATCATTTTACCTTTACATGTTATGCGAAGTAAATATTTATTAAAAAATTAGAATAATCATACACTAAAAAAATAATGGGTGATCTAGAAAGTTAACTTGCAAACTTTCTAGAGTCACCCTTTAATTTTATTTATTATGCGTATAGTGGGTATTTATCAGTTAGATTTTTCACACGATCTGCACATTCTTTTTTCGTTGCTTCATCTTCAGGATTTTTAAGAAGTTTTGCAATAATTAAACCAACTTCTTTTAATTCTTCTTCTTTGAATCCGCGACTAGTTACAGCAGCTGTTCCTAGACGAATACCAGATGTTACAAATGGTTTTTCTTCATCGTATGGAATTGTATTTTTGTTACAAGTAATTCCTACTTCATCTAATACATGTTCAGCAACTTTACCAGTTAACCCAACTGATTTTACGTTTACTAGTAATAAGTGATTATCAGTACCACCAGAAACGATTTGTAAACCTTCAGCTAATAAAGTCTCTGCTAATGTTTGAGCATTTTTCTTAATTTGGATTGCATACTCTTTGAACTCAGGTTGTAATGCTTCACCAAATGCAACAGCTTTAGCTGCAATTACGTGCATTAATGGGCCACCTTGAATTCCAGGGAATACAGCCTTATCAATTTTCTTCGCTAATTCTTCATCGTTTGTTAAGATTAAGCCACCACGTGGACCACGTAATGTTTTATGTGTTGTTGACGTAGTGAAATGTGCATATGGCACTGGAGATGGATGTTCACCAGTAGCAACAAGCCCAGCAATATGAGCCATGTCCACCATGAAGTAAGCACCAACCTCATCAGCGATTTCGCGGAATTTAGCAAAGTCGATTTCACGTGGGTAAGCTGATGCACCTGCAACGATTAGCTTTGGTTTATGTTCTAATGCTTTTGCACGAACATCCTCGTAATCTATTACATTTGTATCTTTTGTTACACCGTATTCAACGAAATTATACTGTACACCAGAGAAATTTACTGGCGAACCATGTGTTAAGTGACCACCATGAGAAAGGTTCATACCTAATACTGTGTCACCTGTTTGTAGAAGTGTATAGTACACAGCCATATTCGCTTGTGCACCTGAGTGAGGTTGTACGTTAGCAAATTTAGCACCAAATAATTGTTTTACTCGATCACGAGCAATATCCTCTACTACGTCAACGTGTTCGCAACCACCGTAGTAACGTTTACCAGGATAGCCTTCTGCATATTTGTTTGTTAGGACTGAACCTTGCGCTTCCATAACTGCTTCAGAAACAAAGTTTTCAGATGCAATTAACTCAATATTTGATTGTTGACGTTTTTTCTCAGCTAAAATTCCTTCTAGTACTGCTTTGTCTTGCACTGCTAATTTTTCATAAGCCATTTTCACAAGTCCCCCTTATTTTGTATGTGCCAGGCACTCAAACAATTCAAATATATTGAGAATATTGGAATTGTTTGAGTGCCTAACATGATTATTCATATTTTGCTCTTGGTCCACCGATTAATTTCGGGCGGGTTTTTGCAACTGTTACTATTGCTTCTCCTATTTGTTTCACTGATGTTCTAATAGGAATCGCAACTTCTTTTAAATGCATTCCAATTAATGTTTGACCAATGTCAATTCCTGCATGTGCTCGAATGTGCTCAACAACAACAGGTTGTTGAAGTTGTGTGTAAGCATAGGCCGACATCGAACCACCTGCATGTTTAATCGGTATAACTGTTACTGGTTCATATCCAAATTTTTCTGCTGCCTCATACTCTAATGTCAACGCACGATTTATATGTTCGCAACCTTGGAAGGCTAAATATAAATTATGTCGTTGTGCAAATTTTGAGAATTCTCCATATAGTATTTCAGCAATTTCCATTGCACCTGCAGTACCTATTTTCGAACCTAAAACTTCAGAAGTAGAACATCCGACAACAAAAAGCTGCCCTGATTTAAACTCTACTTGTTGTTCCATTTCAGATAGTAGGAGTGCTATTTGTTTTTGAATATGATCTAAAGTTGCCAATACTAACACTACCTCCTTTAAAATACCAGGCACTCATTTTATTCAGGATATCCCATCAATACTTGAGTGCCTGAAACTACTGTCTATTTTTCAAGTTCAGAAATTTTTTCTACTCGACGTGTATGACGTCCACCTTCAAAATCAGTGTTTAACCAAGCGGCCACAATTTCGCGTGCCAAACCAGGGCCAATAACACGTTCACCCATTGCTAAAATATTTGAGTCATTATGGCATCTAGTTGCTTTTGCACTAAACACATCATGAACTAATGCACAACGAATGCCTTTTACTTTATTTGCAGCAATGGACATACCAATTCCTGTACCACATATTAAAATTCCACGTTCAAATTTCCCGCTAGCTACAGCCTCTGCAACTGGTTTTGCATAATCAGGATAATCAACGGAATCTGTTGTTTGTGGCCCGAAATCTTCATACTGAATTTGCAGCTCATCTAAGAGCTCCATAATTTCTCTTCGTAAATTATTACCACCATGATCAGATGAAATGGCTATTTTCACGTAAATACCTCTTTTCATTATCTACTAAACGCATATTAACCTGACATGGATTTATTTAAACATGATAATAGGTTAAATCGTACAGTAGCTGTATTCAATAAGCGGAAAAACCACTCATTAACATTAACAACAGTTTACCATGACTTTGTAAAGAATAACATGAATTTTAGTAATATTTACGAAAAGATTTTATCTAAATACGAATGATTTCGAATAATAAGCTATAATCGTTCATATTTCAGCTAAAAATGACGTATTTTTTTCTCTTAAGTTCGGGTTTATGAGTAGTTTTTAATTTTCTTTGCAACCATACGGCCAGCAATTATTCAACTGAATTTATTTCAAGGTATTATATTTTAACTAAAAATAAAACTATTTACCTTTTTATATTACTTATCACTCATTTATTTTCCATTATCACAAGAAAAGTACTATAATTTTTATTTTTTCTACTTTATTCAATATCTTGTATCTTTCATACTACTTTTCCCTTCATTGACTATTTACCTATCAGTAATATAATAGGATATAAATACACAAATTGTAATATAATGGTGTATTTACCACTTTAAAAGGGAGGATATTATTATGAAAAATCGAATCTTTGGAAAATCCTTAACTGGACTTGCCCTAATTTCAGTTTTATTAGTTGGATGTGTTGAAGTTCCTGTTGTAACAGATGACGACAACAGATCTTACCCTAATGCATCAGCATCAAAAACTGAGACAAAGGGTGAAACTACAGTCACTACTAGCGCAAATACCAGTACAAGTAAAAACGATAGTAGTAGCACTGCATCCACAGAATCAGCAAAAGTCATTGTTTTAGGGGATACAATCAATTCCCACTTTCAAGCGGATGCAATCTGTGTTGTAGATAGTCGATTTGAAAGAGGCCACAGACTTGTATTCCGTGCAAATATTCTTGATGCAAGCACAAATTCAACGATTGAAGATGCAAAAGTAAAGGTTGTCCTAGCAACAGGTGAAGAGTTTGAGATGGTTCTTGGACCACACGGCGAAGAAGCAACACTACTATACTCTGTCGGTTGGACAATTCCAGATGACTTCCCTACTGGTACATTGGACTATAAATATGTAGCGGAAGTTGATGGTGAAGAATATATTTATGAACCATTCAATGTATCACTATCAAAATTAACGATCCTTGAAAAAGGTGCAGAAGCTCAAATAGCAGCACAAGCTCAACAAGCAACCCAAGAAACTGAAGAGGGTTCTGAGGAATCGGCCGATGGTGAAGGAGACGCATAATAATGAAAAAGCTTCTAATCTCAGCATTATTCGTACTAACACTTATCGCAGCAGGTTGTTCTAACTCTGCAAACAACGAAACAAAAACCGAAGATACAAATACAAATGAAACGGAAACGAAATCTACTGAAGCTACATTACACGGTAAACTTACATTAAGTAGTGCAAATGGTCGAATTGGTGATAAAGTAACAATTACTGCTGAGTCACTTATACCAAGTAAACCGTTAAAAGTGGTATGGGTAGATGTGGTTGGTTCATATTCATTAGAGGAGAATTATTCTTTCATCGGAACTACATATGAACCAATTGAAAAAGTCATATTAGAAGGTGAAGCAAATAGCGATGGGAAATGGGAAGGTACCATTACTATTCCGGAAGGCTTCGGTGACGATCATGACATACTAATCTATCAAGAAGATAATGTAGTTGCAAAGGCTAACTACTTTGTTCAAACAGTATTTACAATGAGTCCTTCTTCTGGACCAATTGGAACAGAAGTAACCATTAAAGGTGAAGGATTAAGCTGGAAGATGTACGGTAGTTTATGGCACTTAAATTATGATAACAAATATACTGGTATGATTACTGGCGTTTCTACAAACGGTTCTGCAGAAGCAGTCTTCCGCGCATCAGGTACACCTGGAGGTCATACGATTACAATTGAAAGCGGTTCTTCTGGTTCACCATACTTAAATCGTAATGAATCTGCAATTAACTATATTTCAACACATTACTTTACATTTAATGTAACAGATGCGACGCCCGTTACAACTGAGAGCTTTGTTGAAGATGCACCTCAACCTGCTAATGGTGGTATTCAATTATCAGAACCCGTAAATAAGGAGAATGTAGTTGTTACTTTAGATAAAACAACAGGAATTGTTGATGAAGAAGTTGTTCTAACTGCTACTGGACTTCCAAAAAATGAAACTATTTCTTTAGATTGGTATACAATGGTTGGAAACCGTGTTTCTGCTGCAGGATATGGTGAGGAAATATGGGAATTAGGTAAAGCAACAACTGATGAAAACGGTAAGTTAACTTACCAATTTAACATTCCAGATGATTTAGGTGGATTACCTCATTTAATTAATCTAAAAGTTAACGATGAAGTTTATGGTCAAACCTATTTAAGAATCTTGCCTTCAATCGTTTCTGTTACTCCAAAATCAGGACCACCAGGAACGAAATTTGTTGTGGAGATTAAAGGTTCCGGATGGACAGAATTTGATAATGCATTAGCCGTTACATATGATAACTCTTATGTAGGTTATATATGTGGTTTTAATAGTCAAGGAACAATTAAGCTACCGTTAGTTGCTAGTGGCGAGAAGGGTTACCATTTAATTGATATTTACCCTTCTATTTATAAAGGGCAACAAATTCAACCAAACTTATATTTAAAACCAATGCTAACATATCGTAACGATCACCCAGGTACAGGTATTCCTGCACTTCATACGATGTTTGAAGTAACAGAAGAGTAATATGAAAACCACAACTCGGTCTTTATAGATTGAGTTGTGGCTTTTTCATTTATTATGTAAGTTTGACTAGATTGATTTACTCGACACTTTTTCCTAAGATACCGGAATTCTGTCTAGTAAATCTAATTTACTTGACAATTTTTCATAGGATCCCGAATTTCTGTCTAGTAAAACTGATTTACTTGACAATTCTCCATGATATCCCGAAATTTTGTCTAGTAAATCCAATTTACATGACACTTTCACTTAAAATAATTGAATTCTGTCTAATAATCCACTTCACTTAATTAAACACTATTCATATAACATTATTTTAAACTTAATAAATATTCAGCTACGTACTCTTCATTACCCTTTGCAGTTGCTGGAGGCATAGATCCTCTACCCTTTGTAATGACTTCTACTATTTCTTCTTTAGATAGAGATAAATTTGTTAGGTCTGGCCCCATACTTCCCTTTAGATCAATTCCATGGCATCCAATACAGCTAGTTTTTGTTATTTTCTCTGCTTCCGCAAAGTCCATTGAACTACTACTTTCAGTTGTTTCAGTTGTTTCAGTAGTATCGTTTGTTTGTTCGTCAGTTTGATCTGCTTCTTTTGATTCTTGCGCTCCACAAGCGACTAGAAAAATAGTTAATAGTCCAATTAATAGAAAAGATAATATTAGGTTTTTACTACGAATCATTCTACTTTTCTCCCTTCCAATACTATTAAGTTATTCAAAAATATTATAACATTTTTTGGGAATATTGGAATATGTATTATCCATTAGAAACAGTCATCATTATGAATGAATGCACAAAAAAAGCACCTAAACCAGTTAGGTGCTGCTATGCTATCCAATTAATTTGTTCGATCAAATTGTTGAATCACTTTATAAAGTTGTTCTGATTGTGATTTTAAATCACGAGATAATGTTTCGATTTGTTCGATTGCAAATGCTTGTTCTTCAGTTGAACTACGCACCTCTTGTGCACCTGCAGATGTTTCTTCTGCAATCGCAGCTACTTCTTGTGATTGATGTGCAGTTGTTTGGATATTCGTCATTTGTTTTTCGATTAAGCCGGAAATTTCAACAACTGCATTTGCCATACCGTGCACATTTATAGACATACTCTCTACTAATCTCGTAGTTTCAGATACTTTAGCAGATTCTTTCACTGCAAATGACACTTGTTCATTCATTTGTTTCACAACAATATTTACATTTTCTTGCATTGTTTTTATTAATGAAGTAATACCTTGTACTGCTTTCGCACTTTCGTCTGCTAAACTACGAACCTCTTCAGCTACTACAGCAAAGCCTTTTCCATGTTCCCCGGCACGAGCTGCTTCAATTGATGCATTTAATGCTAATAAGTTTGTTTGAGCAGCAATATCTCCAACTAAACCTATTATTCTTTCAATCTGCTCTGCATTTTTCTCTAATTGATGTATATTTTCTAATGCTTCTTCGTTACCAGTAACAATTTGACGAATACTATTTACAAGTCCTTGAATTGAGCCAGTTGTTGTCTCTAACTCTTGGATTATTTGTTTAGATTGTGATGCAGAATTCAATGCACGTGAATTCACTTCAGTTGCTAGTTCACGGACATCCTCAATTGCTTCAACAGTTTCTTGGACTGCATCTGCAGATTGTTCAGCACCTTTTGAAATTTGACTAACAGTACTAGCAATTCCTTCTGCTTGATAGGATGCAGCAGCAGTTTGTTCGGACAATTCAATAATGGTTGAGTTTGTCTTCTGGAAGTTTGTATCAATACCCTCTACCATTTGACGAAGATTGACAAGCATCAATTGAAAAGCCTCTGCTACTGATTGAATCTCGTCTCGCGTTTTTGGCATTTCAACATCTTGCCCAATTTTACCTTCTGCAACACGCGTCGCTGTAGCTTCTAAACGTTGCAAAGGTTTTGTAATGACAACTGCTAATATTGCAGCTAAGATACCTGACCATGCGATTCCTAAAACGTATGTAAGTATTTCAAAGAAAATCTTATTCGATAAAAATTTAAAATTCGCGAAAAAATAAGGATGTAAGTAGTGTATAAACACAAAACTAGTTGTGTAGGTAATAAGCGCCAATAGTGTGACAAATAAAACAAGTTTTTTACGTAAACTAAATGTTTTATTACTGCTACGATTCATACATTAACCTCCAGTGATTTTTGATTCTAGTTCATCAATTAGCTTCTTTAATTCAAGATACGTTTGTGCATACGTAAAATAATCTCCACCGAAAGGATCTGACACATCTTTTGAACTATATGGCGTTACATATTCTTTTAATGTAAATGTTTTTCCTGCTGCTTTAGAATAAGACCGAAGAATCATGTCTTTATGTGCTAACGTCATCGTTAAAATTAAATCAGCCCACTCGATATCCTTTTCATTTACCTGGCTTGACTTATGGTCAAATTCAATACCTTCGTTCGATAAAACTAAACGCGAATTTTCTGAAATACCTCCTCCTTCTAATGCATAGATTCCTGCAGATTTAACCTCAACGCCTTCTAGATTTTTATGCTTTAAGATAGCTTCTGCCATCGGACTTCGACAAGTATTTCCGGTACAAACAAAATAAATGTTCATGTTGCTGCAACCTCACTATTCTCTTACATATTTTGTTTCAGTTTAATTCTTCAGTAGTGCAAATATACTAAATACCATTAAGGAGATTCCTGCAATCCACTTTAAAGAGTGACCTTTATATGATCGATGCCCTTTTCTGGCGAGGGTTAGCGAAATATAGGATAAGAAGAAAGTCCATATTCCTGCGCTAATAATAAATAAATACTTTTGTAAGTTAAGCATACCAAAAGAAATGCTTACTGAAAAGGTGTCTAAACTAGCAGAAATGGCCAAAATGGAGACTGGAATTGGCTTAATTTGTCTATTTTGTGTAGATAAAATTAAATGTAATCCTATAAAAAATAGTAGAATGCTTGAAATAATATTCGACCATTGCATTAATATTGTAACCATCATATTCCCTATCGTAAAACCAATAATCGGGAAAATCATATGTAATAGGGCTGTCCAAAGTGCCAATAAAAAACGTTGCTTTACGGTTGGTAACAATAAATAGAGAGCAACCACGTCTAATGCTACTATTAGACCTATCAGTATTTCCTGCAAACTCGTCCTCTTTCCTTTGATCTGGTTTTTACCATAATATGCGGACAGGACATGCAATATCAGTTATATCTCGTAATTGTTTTCATATAAAAAATCCACCAAATCATTATGGTGGATTGATGAGTAATTAAACTTGGTCTCTATTAGTTTTCTTTAACGTGATACCATTTGCTACCTGCAGCTTTTTCTAGTCGATTCATAATGGCTGCACCGACACCTTCAATCGAAGTTGTAGTAGCTAATATAATCGAGGCATTTGTTTTATCACAGGCACGTAAATCATCGTACAACTTTGCACCTATTTCATCTTTATTCCCTTGTTGTCCAAACGAAAAGAAATGGTCTGGATTTAATTGTTCATACTCGCTTGGTGCTAGTAATGCAACAACTTCACCCTTTTGATGTAGTTGTTCAATCGCTTCCCTTACTGTTTCTATGTTTTGTTCAATTAAATAAACAGGAGCATTTGGCGCGTAGTGAGTATATTTCATACCTGGTGCTTTTGGTGTTTCCTTCTGATCTTGTTCAGAAAGTGTTGGTTGAATCACTTCACCAATTACTTCTTCGAGCATTTCCTTAGTAATTCCTCCAGGTCGTAATATTGCTGGGGGTGTAACTGTAACGTCTAAAACCGTTGACTCCAAGCCAATTCCTGTTGTTCCTCCATCAAGAATTAAAGGAATCTGTCCTTGTAAATCTTCTTCTACATGCTTTGCTTTCGTTGGACTTGGCTTCCCACTTTTGTTCGCACTTGGAGCAGCAACAGGTTTTTTTAATGTCTGTAAAAGGGTTAATGCTACTGGGTGGTCTGGCATACGTAAACCAACAGTTGAAAGACCTGCAGTTACGCTTGGCGCTAACACATTTTTTTTCGCCTTCATGACAATAGTTAATGGACCTGGCCAAAACTTCTCCATGCATTTTTTTGCAATCTCTGGAACCTTTTCAATATATGTTGATACTTCCTCAATCGATCCAATATGTACGATGAGTGGATTATCTGACGGGCGACCTTTTGCTGCAAAGATTTTTTTAACAGCATCTTCATTTGTTGCAACTGCTCCCAAACCATAAACCGTCTCGGTTGGAAATGCTACAACTTCGCCTTTATTTAATAAATCCACAGCTTGTGAATAATTTTCAGAATTATCCACAAATATGTCCACTGAAATACAAGATGTTTTCATATTGACACTTCCTTATTTCAATAACTTCACATTATTACTTAATCACATATTGTGCATAATACATTCATTTGATGTGAATAAGTTTATTTAAAATTGCGAATATTACTATTCATTTGTTTAGAACCCAAATAAACTCAAGATCCATTCCCAAATAACAAAGACCACTTCTTTTTCTTCCTTCTCTTCTACACTAGCGCTGGCATTCTCTTTTTCTGTAACGCTAGGACCTTCACACACATCTGGGAAAATACTGCACCAGAAGTTATCTCCTCGACCACTTCCAATTGTGACAACTAATGAATTATATAAACTTTGTGGATAAAAGTAGTTCATGTCCATTTTTGCAGGAATTAAATGTTTACCGATCGTAACTTTCACATCATGCTCTGCATAATTTTGCTCGATAGCAGTTGATAATTTTGCTAGAGTTGCTTCATTATTAAGAGCAAGCAATTCATTTTGTTGTATTTCGTGTAGGATTGGTGATAAATCTTCAACCATTTCTTCTTTGAATTTTTGATCAGCTACAGTATTACTATTCGCAACTACTCTGATTTTTAATGAGTCATCTACTAAGCTATCTCGAGTTTCATAGAATTGTTCCACCATTTGTGGAGTCATTAAAATAATACAATAAACAGCAATTGCACTTGCAATTAATTTTAATACACTAACAATTGGATGTACCTTTATAGTATTATCTACACTTGTAATCTCGTAATCATTTAACATAGTATCATTCCTCCCTGACAACATGATTGTCAGAAAGGAATCATTTTATACATTAATTTCACAAAAAATCATTCTATTTTTTTTGTTAATATCTTTTACGATTTCTATCTTCGCTTGTGGAAAACTTTTTCTAAAAAGATTTGCAACCGCTTCACCCTGTGTATAACCTATTTCTAATCCAATTAGAGCAGGTTTGTTTAATAGATTCGGAAGGTTTTCTGCTAGTTTGCGATAAAGGATCATACCATTTTCTTCAGCAAACAATGCCGTGTGTGGTTCATGGTCTAAAACCACTTCTGACATTTCCTTTGCTTCATCATAAGCAATATAGGGTGGGTTCGATAATACGACGTCCCACTTTTCATTTTGAATTGGTTGCGTTAGATCCCCTAATCGAAAATCTATTTTTGCTTGCAATTCATCTGCATTTATCTTTGCTGTTTGCAGAGCTGCGTCAGATATATCTGTTGCCGTTACCTTTGCTGACGGAAGTTCAAGCTTCATCGTAATCGCTATTGCCCCACTACCAGTTCCAATATCCACCAGTCTGATATCCTTATCCTTACCAAACATTCGATTGATCCGCTCTATCGAACCTAATATCAATTCTTCAGTTTCTGGTCGAGGAATTAATACGGATTCGTTTACTTGAAATTTTCTTCCATAAAACTCTTCATAACCAGTAATGTACTGAACAGGTCGACCCTTTGCATGTTCTAATACGTATTGTTGGAATAATGAAGCATGATCATCAGCGAGTTCATCGTGCATTCGCATCATCAATCCCGAATAGTTTGTTTCTAGGACATGCTGTAATAGCATTCTTCCTGCATTTTCGTCACGACCATTTTCCATTAAAAAAGAAGAAGCCCAAGATAGGGCCTCGAAAATTGTTTTATGCTTCATCATTTAGATTAGCAAGTTTTGAAGATTGGTCTTCTAAGATTAGTGCATCGAAGACTTCATCTAGCTTACCTTCCATAATTTGGTCAAGCTTTTGGATTGTTAATCCGATACGATGGTCTGTGACACGGTTTTGTGGATAATTGTACGTACGAATACGTTCAGAACGGTCTCCTGTACCTACAGCAGATTTACGAGTAGCGTCAATTTCCTTTTGTGCTTCTTGCATATACATATCTGCAACACGTGCACGTAAGATTTTCATCGCTTTCTCACGGTTTTTAATTTGTGAACGCTCATCTTGCATAGACACAACAACACCAGTTGGAAGATGGGTCATACGAACAGCTGACATTGTTGTATTAACTGATTGCCCACCGGCACCAGATGATGCGAATGTATCTACCCGAATGTCTTTTTCGTGTATTTCAACATCTACTTCTTCAACTTCCGGTAAACAAGCAACCGTTGCAGTAGAAGTGTGGATACGACCTTGAGATTCAGTAGCTGGAACACGTTGCACACGATGTGCACCATTTTCGTACTTAAATCTAGAGTATGCACCTTGACCATTGATCATAAAGATTACTTCTTTATAGCCACCTGCTGGGTTTGGGGATGCTTCCATAATGTCAATTTTCCATCCTTGTGTTTCTGCATAACGAGTGTACATACGGAATAAGTCACCTGCGAAAATATTCGCTTCGTCTCCACCTGCAGCTCCACGAATCTCCATAATAACGTTTTTATCATCATTAGGGTCTTTTGGTATTAGAAGGATTTTTAAACGTTCTTCTAATTGTGGAATACGATCATTTAATTCGTTGAATTCTTCTTTTACAAGTTCATGCATTTCAGGATCTTTTTCGATATCGAGCATTTCTTTTGCATCAGCAAGCTGTTGTTTTACTTGCTTATATTCACGATAAACTTCAACCATTTCTTGAATATCAGATTGTTCTTTTGAATACTCACGAAGTTTTTTGCTATCACTCACGATGTCTGGATCGCTTAGTAATTCATTTAAACGTTCATAACGATCTTCAACCGCTTGTAGTCGATCAAACATGTACTTCACCTCTATTATTCACTTTATTAATGTTTATTTTTAAAGACATATATGCCGTTATTTATAGAAAAACCACTACATTAGTATATAGAAAATTGTGCACTATCGCTAGTGTTATGAAAAAAATGGTTCAATAGGTTTTTTAAGCATTTTTGTTGGGAGTTTAGGATGTAGTTCGAATAAATTCATTTCATCCTCTGTTATAGTGGTGGGTTCGCATGACATTTTCTGCATACTGGAAAATATGTATCATTGCCACCGATTTGAATTTGTTCACCTGTATAAACTGGTTTGTTATTTTCATCAACACGTAAATTCATAGTCGCCTTTTTATGGCAGAACCAGCAAATTGTTTTCATTTCTTCGATTTTATCGGCGTAAATAAGCATGTAACGGCTGCCTTCGAATAATTCGTTTTGGAAGTCATTTTTCAAACCGAAGCCCATAACTGGAATATTAAGTTCATCAACGATCTTAGTTAGTTGTAATACTTGCGTTTTATTAAGGAATTGCACTTCATCAATGAGAACGCAATAGAGTTGTTCATTTTCTACATGATGATGCTTAACGTACTCAAATAAGTTAGTATGGTTAAATACAGGCATAACTTTTCTTCGTAGGCCAATTCTACTTGATACATAACCGACTTCATCTCGATCATCTATCCCTGAAGTAAAGATTAATACTGGTTTTTTCTGCTCCTCATAATTATGTGCAACTTTTAGAATCTCAATTGATTTCCCACTATTCATCGCACCGTGTTTGAAAAATAATTGCGCCATAAATACTACCTCTTTCCATCATTAACTTACCATATCTATTTTAACCATTAACAGTTAGGCATTGGTATTCAACGTTAAAAAATGCCTGCCATTAGGATGGCAGGCATTTTCGAGTTTCTATTATTTGTTAAGACCGTATTTTTTGTTGAAACGATCCACACGTCCGTCAGCAGACGCGAATTTTTGACGGCCAGTATAGAATGGGTGACATTCGTTGCAGAACTCTACTACGATTTTTTCTTTT
>DATMFE010000349.1:0-13783 GCA_035556295.1 Ureibacillus sp. | reverse complement strand
AGCCATTAGATTCAAGATCTGTGATTGAATGGATACATCTAAAGCAGAGACAGGCTCATCACAAATAATTAATTTTGGCTTAAGAGCTAATGCTCTTGCAATCCCAATTCTTTGTCTTTGCCCTCCACTAAATTCGTGTGGATATCTTCTTGAGTAAGAACGGTCTAACCCAACAACATCCATTAATTCATAAACTTGCTTTTCTAATTCTTTACCTTTTGCTACATTATGTGTTTTTAAAGGTTCTGCAATAATATCAAAAACTCTCATTCTAGGGTTTAATGAAGAAAATGGATCTTGGAAAATCATTTGAATCTCTGCGCGTTTTTTACGCAAAGCTTCGCCTTTTAATTCACCTAAATCAACACCTTCAAAAATAATTTCCCCTTCCGTCTTATCAAGAAGTTGCATAATTAGATTTCCGGTTGTTGACTTACCACAACCCGATTCGCCAACTATTCCAAGGGTTTCGCCTTGTTTTACATAAAAATCAATGTTATCGACTGCTCTTAAATACTGTTTATCCTTTTTAAGCCAGCCTTCGGTAACATCAAAGTACTTTTTCAAGCCCTTAACTTCTAGCAAGTAATCTTCATTTTTAGTTTGTTGGATTTCTTTATTCTCGATTTTTTGCACCATCTAAATTGCCACCTCTCCTTCTTCATGGAGCCAGCAACGAACTTTATGATTCTCTTTTAAATCTTTAAGCTCTGGTTCCTCAGTAAAACACTTACCCGTTGCGAATGGACAGCGAGTTTGGAATCTACATCCTTGAGTAATCGACCCTGGGGCTGGAACTGTCCCTTCTATTGACTGCAGTTCATCCTTAAGCTCATGAATTTTTGGTGTACTATCCAGTAATCCTTTTGTATAAGGATGCTTTGGTTCTTTAAATAATGTATAAACATCTGTATACTCAACTACTTGCCCAGCATACATAACAATAACTGTATCCACCATTTCTGCAACTACTCCAAGATCATGGGTAATTAACATAATGGATGTGTCAAACTCATGCGTAAGATTTCTCATAAGTTGTAGAATTTGTGCTTGTATTGTTACATCTAGCGCAGTTGTAGGTTCATCAGCAATTAATAGCTTAGGATTACAGGAAAGGGCCATCGCAATCATGACACGCTGTCTCATACCACCACTTAACATGTGAGGATAAGAAGAATACACTTTCTCTGGTCGAGGGATCCCTACTTTCCTTAACATCTCGATACTTTTAACCTTAGCTTCTTCCTTACTTGCGTTTTGATGTAATTTGATTGATTCAGATATTTGGTTACCCACTGTAAACAATGGATTTAAAGAAGTTAACGGTTCCTGGAAAATCATCGCAATTTCGTTACCACGAAGTTTTCTCATTTCCCGATTTGAAATCGTTGTTAAATCTTTTCCCTCAAATAATATTTCTCCATCCACAATCTTACCCGGAGATCCTACTAATCCCATTATTGATAGTGACGTTACACTTTTTCCACTACCTGATTCACCAACAACGGCGATAGTTTCGCCTTTTTTTATTGAAAAAGAAACACCATCTACAGAAGGAACGACTCCATTCTCTGTATGAAAGTAGGTTTTCAAATCCTTTACTTCTAATAAAGCTTCTGTCATACCCAAGACCCCCTCTTCAAATCTAATGGATGTTTTTTATACGGTAGTCGCCTTTATAATCCAAGGTATCGTATTAATATAGCAGTTATTACTAGTTATTTGATTTAAGATCTAGGATCCAATACATCACGTAGCCAGTCACCTAAGAAAATAATTGCAAGAACCGTTATCGTAATTGCAAGACCAGGGAATGTTGCTAACCACCAACTAGTAGCGATGTAATCTCTACCGTCACTTAAAATTCCGCCCCATGATATTGTTGGAGGTTGAATTCCTAAACCTAAAAAGCTTAAAGAAGCCTCAAGGATAATTGTTGTAGCAACACTTAAAGTCGATATAACAATAAATGGTGAAACAACATTTGGAAGGAGATGTTTAAGAATGATTTTATTATCACGTACTCCAATTGACTTGGCTGCTTTTACAAATTCACGTTCCTTAATAGATAACACTTCTCCACGAACAAGACGAGCATATTGAACCCAGTTTGTGATCCCTAATACAACGATTAAGGTAGTTACACTTGGGCCAAAGATACTTAATATAACAAGGGCAAAAAGGATTGTTGGAATAGCCAAAAATGAGTCTACTAATCTCATTAACAAGTTGTCTATAAAACCTCCGTAGTACCCAGCAACTAACCCAACAAAAACACCAATAATCCCAGCAAGAGCAACAGCGGATAATCCAACGGCAAGGGAAACTTGCGATCCGTAGATAATTCTACTTAGAATATCTCGTCCAAGATTATCTGTACCAAGAATGTGTTCCATAGACCCACCTTCCAACCAAAATGGTGGTTTAAGCATCGCCGCAGGATTAATCATATTTGGATCATAAGGTGCAAGTGAACTAGCAAAAATGGCAACAAGGATAACGGCCAGAACGATAATAAACCCGAAAGTGCCAGTTTTACTTTTTAGTAGAAGGCGCAGCCAACGGACAAAGGTACTTGGTGTTTGCTTAACCGGACTTGTAACTGTTTGATTCTGATTTTGTAGTTGTGAATTTACCGACATATGTCCTCCTCCTTCTAGTACTTAATTCTTGGATCCAGAATTTTATATAAAATATCTGCTATTAGGTTCATTAGAATAACAACAAAAGCAATGATAAACACGCTTGCTTGAACAATCGCCATATCCCTTGTATTAACTGCTTGAATTAGGAGTTGTCCTAAACCTGGCCATGAAAATACAGTTTCCGTGACAAGCGTACCACCAACTAAAGTCGATGTTTGTAGTGCAGTTATTGTTACAACCGGAATTAAAGCATTTCGAAATGCATGTTTATTTACAACATAGAAGTTTCTAATCCCTTTACTCTTTGCCGTCCTAATATAATCTTGATTTAGGATTTCAAGCATGCTCGATCTAATAAGCCTTGTCATTTCTGCAGCGATACCAGTTCCTAAGGTTATTGCCGGTAGAATTAAGTGACTGAAGCTTCCTCTACCTGAAACGGGAAACCAACCTAATGTTACAGAGAATAATAGAATTAACATAATACCTAGCCAAAAATTCGGCATTGCTTTCCATAAGACCGCTCCACCCGTTGCCAGGAAGTCTAGCGGAGAATTCTTCTTCGTAGCCGACCAAATACCAAGAGGAATTGCAATAATGATTGCAACAATCATTGAAGCTGCTGCCAACTCAAGTGTTGCTGGAAGCCGTTCAAGAACAATTGGCAAAGCACTTTGGTTATAGCGGAATGAATCACCAAAGTCTAATTGCACTAACCCTAACATGTATGTAAAGTACTGAACGTGAAACGGTTCATTTAAACCTAACGATTCTCTTAACTGTTCAATATCTTCTGGGCTAGCATCTTCTGGTAGCATCAATGCAACCGGGTCACCGGCAACAAAGACTAGACAAAATACGACAAAAGAAATAATGAAAAGAACCGGAATAATCTGTAGTAATCTTCGAATTAAAAATTTACCCATCTTCTCACCTCTTAGTGTAAAGGACTAAGGAAGTATCCTTAGTCCTCGTTTTTATGATTGTTTATTTTCTTTTAATAGATGGTGCATAAATCATTTCATCTGGTGTTGGATCAAAATCAATGCTATCACTTACACCAATGTTGATTTTTTCTTGATATAGAGTTACGAATGGTACATCTTCAGCAGCGATTGCTGAGATTTCTTGAATTTGTTTTTCACGTTCTGCTTGATCCATATTAGATGCAGAAGCATTTAACAATTCTTCGATTTTATCATTCTTGTAATCTGTATGGCCTTTGTAACGTTCTGCACGGTACCAGTCTACAGAATATGCTCCATCAAACATTGAGTTCCCTAAACCAAGTAAGTAAGCTTCTTTGTTTTCATTTGCATTACGCATTTCTACAAAGTTACTCCACTCTAAGAATTCAACATTCACTTTTACATTAATAGCTGCAAGCATACCAGCAATCATTTCTGCCACTTCAGCATCTTGTAAATAGCGTCCACGAGGTGATTGAAGAGTTATTTCAAATCCATCTGCATAACCTGCTTCAGCAAGTAACGCTTTAGCCTTTTCTACATCATAATTGTAAGTATCATAAAGATCAGGATTATGTCCAAAGTTACCCGGTCCAACCATTGTCAACGTTGGAACTCCTCCACCTCTTAATACTGTGTTTGCTAAAACTCCGTCATCAATTGCATAGTCAAGCGCTTGACGTACGCGTGGGTCTGCAGTTGGTAATCCTTCTGTTGAACGAAGAATTAACATGATTACACGGTTCGAAATTTCTTGTACTACTGAAGTACCTTCGTTTGAATTTACGCGATCCCAGTCAGCTGGTGGGATATTAACTGCAATATCCACTCCACCTGTAAGTAATTCAGATACACGTGTTGAATTTTCGGGAATTACACGGAATACAACTTCGTCCCATTCTTCCACTTTTCCTTGATAGAAATTGTCAAATGGTACTAGAGTAATATGATCGTCACGTACCCACTCTTTAAATTGGTATGGGCCTGTCCCTACTGGATTTGCTAGGAAGTTGTCCCAACCGTTTTCTTCAATATATTTTTTAGGAAGAATACCTGAGCCTAAACGTGAAAGTCTGTGGAATAAAGATGGTTCTGGTGCATGAGTAACAACTCTAAAATTCAAATCATCAATAACTTGAACTTCTTTGATTTGTTTGTAGTTCGGATACTCTTTAAGTGTATCGTCTGTTGCTACTCGTTCTAATGTGAATTTTACGTCTTCAGATGTAAGTGGGTCACCATTATGGAAGGTAACACCCTCTACTAATTTCATTTCAACTGTTAAATCGTCAATAATTTTATATTCTTCTACTAACTCATTTTGGATTTCTCCGTTAGCATCTTTCTTGAATAAATAATTGAACATATTTACATGGATTGCTTCAGTAGAAGTGTTGTTATGATTATGGATATCAAAGGAAACCATATCCGAACCAACAGCAACTGTTAATGTTCTATCAACTTCACTTTTCGTTTCACTAGTTCCACTGTCTGTGCCTTTTTGGTCAGTATTTGCTGGTTCAGTTGTTGAAGATGAAGTTCCTCCCGAACAACCTACAAGTAAGATTGCACTGAAAACAAATAGGAAAATACTCCAAAATGCTTTACGTTTCATTAAATGCCCCCCTAATTATTTTTACTTTTCTATTCAATTGATAGAAGGTTAATATTATTCTGAATAATATTAATATTCAAAATGATAGAGTATTTTTCTTCTATAATCAACAATATTTTTATATTTTTGTCTAATAATGTATTGATTAGTGCATCGCCGGAAAGTTTAATGGGGGTGAAATATGTAATTTTATAAAAAAAAATGGCCCCATATCTTCTTTTAGAATAGTTTTTGAAATAACTAAACTATAAAAAGAGAGGAGCTCATCACATAGCTTTATTAAATGTTTAATTCAAGGATTCTTCTAATTTATTATTAATAGTTGAATAAAGTCCTTTTACTTTTATTTTTTTAAATATCCTAACATCTTTTCAGGCTCATCTGTAAAAATCGCATCGACACCTATATTGAGCAACGCCTCAGCATACTTAATATCATTAACTGTCCATACACGAACAATGGAGCCTTTCGTGATAGCTTCCAATACTGGCTTACGAACTGCTGTCGGTAGATAAATATGTAGAGCCTTTGCAGGAAGCTTCCTTTGGTAATTAGATACATCTAATATCATATTGACAAACAATGCCGCATTTTCTACATTTGGTGCTAGCTCTGCAACTCTTTTGACTGCTTCATGATCAAAAGAGGAAATAACAACGCGATCCATTAACCCATGTGCCTCTACTTCACGAAGTACAAGTTCTTCTAATCCAACATAGACAAATATATCTGATTTCAGCTCAATATTGATACGATGATGTGTATCCTTAAAAACTTCGAGTACTTCTGAAAGTGTAGGTATCACTTCTCCAGTGAATTCATTACTAAACCAAGAACCGTAATCATACTTTCTCAGTTCTTCTAACGTTAAATCTTTTACATACCCTGAACCATTTGAAGTTCGATCAATGCTTTCATCATGAATGACAACTACCTTCTGATCTGCAGTTAGGTGAACATCGAACTCTACCCCTTCTACTGGTAATTGCGCTGTTGCTCGAAAAGCAGCTAATGTATTTTCTGGGTATTTTGAAGAATACCCTCTGTGTGCATAGATTTTCATCCCATCATCTCCTCCTCATCATTGTATATACATCAACCTTAATAATTTTATTCTATCTACGCGTTTCAACATGTCTTTTGAGAAAATTGTATGAGTGGTATCATTTTAATACAGATGTTTTAAATAAAACGTAAGGAGTATTTAAATGATTAGTTGGATTATCATTGCTGAGATTGCTTTTTGGATAGCTATTATTGCTGGATTGATATCACGCTATGTATTTAAGTTAGAAAAATTAAGTTTTCTCTTCTTCCTACTGACTCCCTTAATTGATTTGTCTTTAATTGTTTTAACAACAATGGATCTACAAAATGGTGCTACCGCGACTACGGCACATGGGATTGCAACAATTTATATCGGGGTCTCGTTAGCATACGGGAAGTCGATGATTGCATGGGCAGATGGAAAATTCCAGGTTTGGTTTTTAAAGAAACCATCATCAAAGAGGAAACTTTACGGTAAAGAAAAAGGAATTTATGAAATCAAAATGTGGGCAAGGCATGTAATGGCCTATTTAATCGGAAGTGCACTACTCTGGCTTATGATTTACTATGTAGGGCAACAAAGTACAGAAGCTCTATTTAATGTCTGGAGAATTTGGTCAATTGCATTACTAGTCGACGGTGCAATTAGTATTTCTTATATTTTATTTCCGAAAAAGTCAGCATAGTAAATTATAGGCTGATATCCTTAGATAGTACCTGACATTTGGTGTTAAGAGCCAGAGGTTATTCTAAATGTTTCGGTTACTCTCCTAGTAATATTGAAACTTATTGAATAATAAATCGTATCATGTATTAATTCAAACAAAATTAGAGGTGAACGATATGTTCTGGGGTGGATTTATTACCTGTCTTTTTGTTAGTTTACTATTTTTCCTTTTTAGTTATTTAATTTGGCACAAGAAGCAACTAACTTTAATAGCAGGTTTCGATGAAAGTTCCTACAAAGGAAACAAGGATAAATTGGCTAAGACAACTGGTATTTTTACTTTGCTTGTAGGGATATTAACTCTTATTCTCCCACTTGGATTGGAGTTTTTAGGATCTTATGTAGGGATCATCTTTACAGTTATTATTGTTATTGGTACGTTTGGTTTTATCATTTATATTAATTTAATAAATAAAGCGTAAAAACGAGGGAAACCATTTTCCCTCGTTTTATTTGCCTTACATCAACACCCCAGCTAACCCAATAATCATTACGATTAGAATCGTTGGATAAGTAGCCAGATACCTAGAAAACCTTTTCTCTACCTGTAACCAATCTAAATCCTCAACTTGATACACCACAAAAATTGAATGACTTTTAATTTCAAATACTACTGTCTGAACCCAACCTTTTAACATAAAGAAAGTAACTCCAGCAAGGGCAATTTCTGCCCATAAAGGAAGTGCAAAAATTAATCCTATAATCACTAATACTAAACGTATATAGCCCCAGATATATTTTCTATGGCGCAGTAAGGTTTTACCTAGAAGTTCCATTAAGTAATCTTCATTCTTTTTAAATAACCGATTTTTAAATAGAATTGGTTCTCTGACAGGTAACTTTGAAGGCTTCATACTTTTCAATTCTGGACTTGCAGTAAAAATCATAGATTGCATCCTATTATAAGCTTGTATTTCAAGGTCGATTTGTTTATCAAAATGTTTCGTAGTCCGTCCATATTTAACCCAATATAGAACACACAAAAGGATAAAAAATACAAAGTTAACTGCTAATGATATTGGTCCACTAAAGCTTACAGCCAATATTGTTAATAGAATCACTACGCCTAAACTTAATAGAAATTGAACAATTTTCCGATTAAACTTTAAATGTATAAACATATTCACAACATAAGAAATCAAAAGTAAATTGCCTATTTCAAGTAATCTAACTATATCCTGTCCATAATATAGAATTGAAACTGGTGAAAATAAAACAAGCATAATTATAATAAATATTGCCTTGATAACAATCGAATAGAAGAAAGAAAGTGCTTTTAATTTACGAAACTCAATATTATGTTGAATGTAGAAAAGACGGTCTGCAGGTTCAACAAAGGTCCTTATGAATCCCCCACTTGCAATGATTAAAAGAAGGAAAATGCAAATTGGGAACGGAATCATTTCGAATACACCGAATTCACCTTTTAAAACAGTTTCCCTATATAAGTAATAAAGGAATACTGTTGCAGGGATAAGTAGATAAAGAAGTACTGTCCAATCTGCAATACTTTTAAATAGTTTACTATTCCACTTCCATTGCTTTAGTACCCTCATCCTAAACATAACTCTTCTCCGCATCCTCGATTAAATCATCGAATATATCTAGTAATGGCTCGTTCTTATAGCGTTGTAATTGTTCTAATTTACCTTTTTTCAATATCGTTCCATGATGAATCAAAACAAACGCATCGCAGATCTTTTCTGCAGTGTCTAATGCATGAGTCGACATTAGAATAGCTGCACCGTTATTTTTATAGTCTTCTATAAGTTGGATTAGCTTCCGTATTGCCTGTGGATCTAATCCCATAAACGGTTCATCTAATATGTAAAAATCATAGGTTGGAGTTAACGCTAAAATGAGCATAACCTTTTGCTGCATCCCTTTTGAGAAGTTGATAGGATATTCATTTAATTTTTGATCTAGTCGAAACACTTCGCACAATTCTTTGGCTCTATTACGCAATAAACTCTCATTTTGTTTCACTGTTCGAATGAGAAAATCAATATGTTCTGAAAGTGTAAAATACTCATATAGAATTGGTCGCTCAGGGACATAACCATATTTTTCAACATCACACTCCCCCTCTAAATAAGGGATGGTCTTCATCATCGCTTGAATCGTTGTACTTTTCCCTGCTCCGTTTGCACCGATTAACCCGACAAGTTGCCCGTGTGGTATGTCAAAAATGATATTTTCAATGATTGCTTGGTGATCTAAATAACCAGCTTTTTTAATGTTTACTTGTACGATTTCAATCAACTCCTCTAAAGAATCTCTATAAAAATTATACGGATTATTATTCTACAAGTTTCAAAAATTGTAAGTTTGATGATATTACTTTTTACTATGAATATTGGAACAATATATTTTTTAATGGTGTATGTATCCCATGTATTAGTTGAATGAAACGAAAATATTTAGTAAAGAATAGTAAAAATACATTCCAGTATTTCCAAATTTATATAATCAATTGTGAAACAAAACTTCACAGTATTGTACATCATTAGTCACCTAATATTATTGGTTCTGTTGGTATCATTACTTTATGAAAGTAATGGTCTATGTTTATTCAAATGAACGCTCTATCTACTGAATAAACTCAAAGTACACAGGAGGTTATTATGTTTAAGAAAGTATTTTTATTTACATTTATTCTTTTATTTACATTTATGGGGTCTGTATTTGCGCATACAGGATTAGAAAGCTCAACACCTGAAAACGGTGAAGTAATCAAAGAAAATCTAGAAAAGATAACTCTAACTTTCCATGGGAAAATTGAACAAGGAAGTACATTTACTGTTGAAGGAAACGACGGTGCGTCAGTTGCTGTAAATAACATTATTATTACAAACAATGTAATGAGTGGGGATCTTTCAAGTTCTCTTGAGAACGGTAATTATACAGTCAATTGGAGTATTATTGGAGAAGATGGTCACGTTGTTGAAGATCGTTTTAATTTCACTATAGATGCTCCTGTCCAAGAATCTGTTACAGAAGACAATAACACACAAACTATTGATGAAGAAAACGGAACAGATGACACTGTTTCAACTCAGATAAATGAAGAAGCAACTGAAACAAATCAGGCAACTACAAACGAAAACACAGAAGCAGCACAAGATGAGGGGAATTCAAACCTACTATTTTTCATTGTTGGTTTACTAGTTGTCATTATCGTCATTAGCTTCGTATTTTTAGCAAAAAGAAAGAGATAACAGATGTACGTCATTACAACTATTAGCCAATCTTTGTTATATCTTTGTGTTGCAATATGTATAGGGTATTTTATTCTGTCATTTGTTAAAAAATCGTATCAACCTAGAATTACAGTTCCCTTTGGTGTTTTAGTGATGGCTATTGTTGGGATAGCCATTTTTTCATTTATACCTGTTTTGAAAACTGTATTGTTTCTTTCCCCACGAATAGGAATGTCAGATGCCTTTCAATCTGTATTATTTACGTTTGAAATAGGTAAAGCCTGGTTGCTCACGTTCATTATGTGTTTTATTACTTGTTTATTTATCTATCTGTTTGATGAGAAAAGAAATCCATATTACAGCCAATGCGGTCTCATTTTATCTATTATGATCATTTTAACTTTAGGCTGGTCTAGTCATGCAAGCTCGATTGATCGGATTTGGGGCTTTATTGGAGATTCGTTACATTTACTAGCTGTAAGTGTTTGGATAGGGATATTATTTATCGTGAGTTGGTTTTCAAAAAACAGTACACATTGGTTAAAATTCCTTAGATGGTATACACCCGTCGCAATTATTTGCTTATTTGTTACTGTTTTATCTGGCATACTTCTCATGAATTTTATGGTGGACTGGGATATATACACAAAATCATGGCTAATCCCTTATGGACAAGCTTTATTGTGGAAGCATTTGATGATTATTCCACTATTTATTTACGCATTTATCAACGGCATTTTCATTAGAAGGAGATTAAAGACATCGCCTACCTTCAACCCAAGACCTTGGGCGAAAATTGAAAGTATTGTCATTTTACTTATCTTTACTGCAACAGCTATGCTTGGAGAACAACCGCCTCCTAAAGAAGCGGATTTTAATGAGGATAGTTTCTCTTCATTATTTTTAGCTGTATATCAAGGACCAGTTTATTCGGGAATGGATGTTTATCTAGATTTTAATAAAATAAGTTTCTCACTATTTATTTTAGGGATCCTATTTTTAATATTAATCATTTTTTTATACTTAAGAAAAGTACCACCCATCTTTTCTTTTCTAATGAGCATCTTTTTCGTTTTCAGTGCCTACTTGGCACTCATGTACAGCATTCAATAATTATTAGGTTCATCTGCACCCTGTTTTGGTGCAGTTTTTTCTTTTAATCTATTTAGATGACACTACACCGTTTAGAGTAATAAACTAACTAGCACATATCATTACCCCTCTCAGTTTTATTCATATCATTTAAGCATTTCATTTTTCTTACAATTAAATAGGATAAAACTTCACTTCATATGGGATATTTAGTAAGATTATCTTTACGATTAAAGTTCGATAAATCTTTACCAAGATTGGAGGATTCACATTATGACTGAGACGAAACAGAATGCTGGCAATTCAATCACCCTTCACCCCGATTACCAAAATGAAGTAGAACGGCTCGAATACACAAGAAATTATATGGAAGACATCTTAAGAAAATCTCAAGAAGATCTTTTATCGGCCAATTCAAAAATAAAGGAATCAATGGCCAACGTTGAATATTTAGACTCCAGTGATAGCTTTATTAATATTTTGACAAACTCGCGTTTTTTTGAATTAGCTCGCACTCAAAAAGAAAGTTTGGAAGCAGTCAGACAAAAGCCATACTTTGCCCGCATTCAATTCCAACGTCCAGACGAAGCAGAGGAACTTCTATATATCGGAAAGACTTCTCTCATCCATAGCGAAACCTTTGAACCTATTATTGTGGATTGGCGTTCACCCGTTGCCAATGTTTACTATGATGGACGACTTGGAGATGTGACATATCGTGTACGTGATGAAGAATATTCAGGGCACCTTTACTCCAAACGACAATATAAAATTGAAAATGGTGAACTACTAAGCTTTCAAGATATTGATTTAACAACAAATGATGAACTCCTCCAAGAAGCATTATCTGGTAAAGCTGACGTTAGACTAACTGAAATTGTGGCAACAATCCAGCAAGAACAAAATGAGATTATCCGCGCTCATTTACGTCAGCCAATACTTGTCCAAGGGGCAGCTGGAAGTGGAAAGACCACCATTGCTCTTCACCGTATTTCTTACTTTTTATATACAATGGGTGAACACTTTAACCCTGAGCATTTAATGATTTTAGCGCCTAATAATTTGTTTATCGAATACATCGGAGAAGTTCTACCTGAGCTCGGAGTAGATCGAATCTGTCAAACAACTTATGCTGATTATGTACAAAACGCAACTGGCATTAAATTAAAACTACAAGACCCAAATGAATTATTGGAACAAATTATAGAAAATACTACCCCCCTACCTTCTTTTAATATTCCAAAAGTAAAGGGGTCCATGCAATACAAAGAAATATTGGATCGATTCATTAAAGGTTATGAACGAAAGCTTGCCTCGTTCTTTGATGAGGATGTATTTATTGAAAAGTATCGAATTATGCGTGGAAGTCATCTAAAAAAACTGTTCTTAGAAGAGTTTGCTTATATGCCAATTGAAAAACGTCTTGAGCGAATTAAGAAGGTTGTTCAAACGGAAGTTAAAAGAAAATCAAAGGCGGTACTGAATTCATTAAATGCACGCTATGACGAAATGATTGGAAAGGCTTTAAATGGATTCCGAGATCCTGAAAAGCGTAAACGTAATGTGACCCGATTTATCGATGAACGAGATGCACGGATTCCAAAAATAAAACAGGAAATTAAATCTACAGTCACTACCTATATGCGCCGATTTGAAAAGGCAAAAATAAAAACAATGTATCGAGAGCTTTTAACAGATCGAGTGTTGCTTCGAGAATTAGCACCAGAATGGTCATTCGAGGAGCAGGAACAATTTATCCGCGCTCATTTAAAAGAAAAGTGGGCACTGGAGGATTTAGCAGCAATCTTCTATTTACATGCCAAAATTAAAGGAATCAAAGATGAATGGAAAATGAAAGTAGTCTTTATAGATGAAGTGCAGGATTATAGCTTGTTCCAGCTAGCAGCATTAAAATTGGGGCTTGAAACAGATATGTTTACAATGGTTGGGGACTTAGCACAAGGGATTCATAGTTATCGTTCATTGACAGAGTGGGAATCTGTGTTGAAGCTATTCCCCCGAGCAAATTATTTCACTCTCCAAAAAAGCTATCGGACGACGATTGAAATAATGGAAGTGGCAAATAAAGTATTATCAAAAATGGATGAAAACCTACCATTAGTAGAGCCAGTGGTACGCCATGGGAATTCGCCAACCTTTGTTCAAAGTGCGCAATTCAATCCTGAACAAATTCGGGAAATCTACGAAGCAATAAGAAAGAACGGGCATCGTTCTATTGCATTAATATGTAAGACATCGGACGAAGCAGCGTATTTTGCTGAAGCATTACTTCAGATAGATTTAGAAGTAGAGTTACTTACAGAATCCTCAGAACTTGGGCAATCAAAGTTACTTGTTTTACCAAGCCATTTAGCTAAGGGATTAGAGTTTGATGCTGTCATCGTAGCAGCATTCTCGTTCCCATATAATGATACTTCGATTGATCGAAAACTATTGTATGTGGCATTAACAAGGGCAATGCATGAACT
>DATMFE010000348.1:0-1743 GCA_035556295.1 Ureibacillus sp. | reverse complement strand
GGGAACAGGACTTGGAATGATGGTTGCTTATCGTGTAATTGAGGAGTTAAATGGGAAAATCAAAGTAACTAGTCAAATAGGAAAAGGTACAACATTTACTATATATTTACCACGTTCATTTCATAATGGTGAAAACGTTATCAATGGATCCGAGTGTTTGAATGGGGAACATAATAAATAATAGGATTTCTTTAACAAGAAGGAGCGATTCTTTAATAAGAATCGCTTTTTTATATGAATAGGTGTAAGTGAATGCATTAGTTAAAAAGAGTATGGAAACCGGCCAAACCTTTTGTATAAATAATGTATAAAAGATAGATTGGACTTTTTAGAGAAACATCTGTTTTTTCGGGATAAATATTACTTTGACACGAAACCATTGGGTGTTATATTATGAAAATATGAAACCATATGGTGTTGCATTTTAAATTAAATAAGGAGAATGATTATGGAAATTAATAATCAAAAGACAGTACCAGATATTAAGCAAACGGTTATTTTTGAAGCATCTATTCAAAAGGTATGGGATACAGTATCGACTTCGGACGGTATTGCATCATGGTTTATGCCAAATGATTTTGAGCTGGAAGTAGGGCATGAATTTCATGTGCAGTCACCTTTTGGGCCATCCCCATGCAAAGTATTAGAAATTGATGCACCTTATCGACTTTCTTTTTCATGGGATACAGATGGTTGGATTGTATCGTTTATTTTAAAAGAGATGGGCGATAAGACGGAGTTTACTCTGATTCATAGTGGATGGAAACATTCTGATACTATTCTTCCGAAAGCCAACGAGGAAAGTGCTGTTATTCGTGATAGAATGAATCACGGTTGGATAGGGATTGTGAATGAAAGACTTAAAAAGGTTGTTGAGGGCTAAATGTCTTCATCAGCAGAAAAATATGATGTATTTCAAGCTATTGCCGACCCAACTCGTAGAGAAGTACTAAAATTACTTACTCAAAAAGAGTTATCTATTTCAAACATAACATCTTATTTTCCTATGAGTCGTACAGCCATTGCAAAACACCTTCATATTCTTTCAGAAGCAAAATTAGTCAGTAGTCGAAAGGTTGGTAGAGAAAAGCTTTATCGACTGCAACCAGAATCCTTAGAAGAATTAAAACAGTGGATTTCATTTTTTGAACAATTTTGGACTAATAAGTTGTCAATTCTCAAACATGTGGTTGAAAATGACGGACAAGCTGGATTACACGTTATTCAAACTGAATGTGATGAACAGGAATGACAATTCTGACCACTCCCATGGCTAAAGCCGCTGGGGTTCTTTCTCACAAATATCCCACTTACCGCCTTCCATAAGAAGAGGCAGAGGCGAGACTTGGGTGAGCAACACTTGAGAGAAAAACAGTCTTTCAAGAGGGCAAGGTCGATGCCAACTACGCCGTTCAACCGGCGATACTTGTCTAGGCTGATGATACCGCACTCTTTCTGCGAAGAGTGTTGGTCAGTAGGACGTTGAACATTTTACGTGACAGACGTTTTTCCTGTCACAACCACCTATGTTCAGTTTTCAAAGAACACCCTATACATCAAATTATACCATTTAAAACACACGGTGTATAGAACGTATTTTCGGTATTTTATCTGCACACCGCATTTGAGCGAACATTTATCCCATCCCTAAAGGGGGTGCCAGCGCACCGTAATGGGCTTTCTTTTTGCAAAATCTGTAAATGTTGTCTATCAAATTTTTGAATCGTACGAGTGCTCGAATAA
>DATMFE010000347.1:0-13930 GCA_035556295.1 Ureibacillus sp. | reverse complement strand
TGATGTCAGGTTTACTTGTAAACCGTTCTCCATCGGGAACGGTCAGTATTTGTTTGGAATAGAAGTAAAGATTGGTCAGATGAAGCTACAAAATATTCGAGACTTTCTACAGAACGTAAAACACGGGGAACCTAGTACATTATCCTCTACATTTAGGTATGATCCAAGCCTTCATTGCTTTTCAAACGATTCAGATGCGGTTATTCATCAACTCATCCGGGTTGTCGAGGATGAAAAGTCTTTTTTGGAAGCATTACCGAACCTTTCTGACTGTACAGTTCGGAATCAAACATTACTTATTCCACCATCCACTTGGATGGGGCTCGTTCCTTTACTTACAAAGACCCCATTGGTAACGATTGAGCATAATGGTCATTCTTTTGAGAGCCTGCGAATTCTGGATGGACCACCTCCTTTACAGTTTACATTTGAAGAAATTGAAGGTGACGATTACCAATTGACGATTAAAGGCTTTGACCGAATGGTCGTTTTGAATTCCTATAGTTCTGTGCTATGTGACGGAATAGTCTTTCAGTTAGAAGGGCAGGACTGTGAACGATTATCCAAACTAAAGCAAATGCTGGCAACTCCGGATACGAATCACATTCCGATTCCACATGAACAAATGGATTTTTTTCTAAAAAAGATCGTACCAGGTCTGAAAAAAATTGGCGATGTTCAACTGTCTAAAGCGTTATCTCGGGAGATTACGAAAACACCGCTTGTTGCCAAGCTTTACTTGGATCGTCTGAAAAATAGACTGCTGGCAGGACTAGAATTTCAATATGAAAATGTTGTTATTCAACCATTGGAAAGCCGAGACATCCCAACAGGACCAATGATTATAAGGGATCTGGAAAAGGAAGAGGAAATCCTTCAGCTCATGGAGGGGAGCGGGTTTTCCAAAACAGAGGGCGGTTATTATATGCAAAATGAAGCACTGGAATATGAATTTTTATATCATGTTGTTCCAAAGCTTCATCCACTCGTCCAAATTTATGCTACAACCGCTGTTCGAAATCGTATTGTAAGAAAGAATGCTCATCCAAAAATTAGAGTGAAGGTAAAAAAAGAACGCACCAATTGGCTGGAATTCAAATTTGAGATGGACGGAATTGCTGACAAACAGATTCGAGAGATTTTAGCAGCACTAGAAGAAAGGCGAAAATATTATCGCCTTCCAAATGGATCACTTCTATCTCTCGAGACAAAGGAAATGAAAGAAATCCATCGTTTTCTGAATGAAGTTCCGGTTCAGGATGAAGATTTTGCAGCTAGTCTAAATATGCCTATTATTCAAAGTCTTAAACACCTGGATTTTATTGATGATAGTCAAGTCTTCACAGTAGAGGATTCGTTCAGTCAGTTTCTTGATCATATACTTAACCCAGGTAATTTGAATTTTGAGGTGCCACAAAGTTTAGATACTATATTAAGGGACTATCAAAAACACGGATATAAATGGATGAAAGCACTTGCTAGCTATGGATTTGGCGGTGTTCTAGCCGATGATATGGGGCTTGGCAAAACGTTGCAAAGTATTACTTTTATTGTTTCTGAGCTTCCAAGCATTCGTGATAGGAGTCTCCCAGTTCTCATTGTTTGCCCGTCATCCTTAACATATAACTGGTTATATGAAATGATGAAATTTGCTCCTAATCTTCAAGCGATTGTCATAGATGGGAATAAAGCGGATCGAAAAGAACTGCAAAAGGATATCAAAAATATAGATGTCATTATTACGTCCTATCCGTTACTACGTCAGGATATAAAGTGGTATGAGGATCAAACGTTTCATACTGTTTTCTTTGATGAGGCACAGACATTTAAAAATCCATTGACCCAAACGGCTCGAGCTGTTAAAAGAATACAAGCAAATAATCGTTTCGGCCTTACAGGAACACCGGTGGAAAACTCACTTGAAGAGCTTTGGTCGATTTATCATATTGTCTTTCCACAGCTATTCCAAGGATTAAAGGAATATAGTCATCTTTCAAGGAAAACAATTGCTCGAAGGGTTCGTCCTTTTTTACTTCGTAGAATAAAAGAAGAGGTACTTGCCGAGTTACCTGAAAAAATTGAGTCGCTTGAAGTATCAGAGCTGCTACCTGAACAAAAGAAGCTCTATGCAGCATATTTGGCGAAGCTGCGACATGATACATTGAAACAACTGGACAAGGACACTATTCGAAAAAATCGTATTAGAATTTTAGCGGGATTGACAAGATTGCGACAAATTTGTTGTCACCCTGCCTTGTTTGTAGAGGGCTATACAGGAAGCTCAGCAAAATACGAGCAGTTGCTACAAATACTAGAGGAATCAAGACTTTCAGGAAGAAGGGTGTTAATATTTTCCCAGTTCACAAAAATGCTTGAGCTGATAGGTAGAGAGATAACAATGCGAGGTCAAACGTATTTTTATCTTGATGGACAAACCCCTTCAGAGGAAAGAGTGGAAATCTGCAATCGATTTAATGATGGTGAGCGAGATTTGTTTCTTATTTCTCTAAAAGCAGGAGGTACAGGGTTAAACCTAACAGGTGCGGATACAGTTATCTTATATGATCTTTGGTGGAATCCTGCGGTTGAGGAGCAAGCGGCGGACCGTGCTCATCGAATGGGTCAGAAAAATGTTGTACAGGTTATCAAGCTTGTTGCCCGTGGCACAATAGAAGAAAAAATGAATGAGCTCCAAGAAAAAAAGAGAGAGCTTATTGCAGACATTATCGATTCAGAAGAAAAAGCATCAGGCATTTTAACCGAAGAGGATATTCGTGAAATTTTGATGATATAAAAAATATAAGAGAGGCACTACTTTCGTACGGAGTAGTGCTTTTTTTTACATAAGAAGAATATCCACATCTTCAAACAAAATAATACAGAGACGAATGGAGGATGATACTAACATGAAAAACGCATCAAATGTAGATAAATCGGAATCAATAAAATCCTTCCAATCAACAATTAGAAAACTTGAAAAAACCTTGGCTACGATGACTCAGAAAGGCGCAAGTACTACCTTAGTAAAGAAACGACTCAAAGCTAGTTATATCGGCTTAGCCGTGCTGGAAAACTTTTGGAATCAAAAACCCCATCATTACACCCTGGAAGATTTAGCAGAAGCCCGCAATGTTCTTACTGGTTTATTTCCATCAATTGAGAGTAGTTATGCTAAGTTAAAGGCCGGTAGTCCTCAAAGAACGCTTTTAGAACGAAGAATTAAAGCGTTGGAGCTAGCTGTTCAAGCGATTGACGATCTTTCCAACGGAAAATAGCTAAATAGAGTAACCGAAAGGGGTTTCCAATTCTAATTCGAGCCATAAAAATTACTTATTAAAAAACTGGTTCCTACCGTTACAAAAAGCCATATATATAGAGTAAAAGCCTAACAGGAGTAGATATCATTGGACAAACAAAATAGCCGATTTAGATGGGTTGTATTTGCTTCTGTATTGTTTACTTATTTATTAATGTCGAGCCAACGTACTGCTCCAGGATTGATTATTGACCAAGTAATGCTGGATTTTAATGTAACAGCAACAACAATTGGGTTACTGACAAGTATCCAATTTTTTGTTTATACGGGTTTGCAGATTCCGATGGGGATTTTGACTGATCGTTACGGGCCCAATTTTTTTCTAATTATTGGTGCAATCCTTACAGGTTTAGGTACAATCCTTTATAGTCTTGGCACGAATGAATTTTTCTTATTTTTTTCTAGGATTTTAACCGGGACGGGGGATGCAACCATCTGGGTCAATATGGTGTTAATTTTGAGCCAATGGTTTAATGCAAAGGAATTTACGCGATTAATTGGTATAGCAGCAATGACAGGAAGCCTTGGTTTCCTTTTGGCGACAGTTCCTTTTTCCTTATTGATTGACTTCCTTGGTTGGAGGGCAGCATTTTTTTTAGCGGGACTACTGCTATGCTTATGTGGCATTCTTCTTTATTTTGTACTTTTAAAAAAACCAAAACAACCGGTATTTATAAAAAATGAAATACAACGTGAAAAAACATTGGTTTTACTACGAAGAATATTTTCGAATCGGCAAGCATGGGCTTTATTCTTTTGTCACTTTGGAATTGTTGGAACGTATGTTGGATTTATCAGTTCGTGGGGAGTGCCCTATGGGATGAATGTGTATGGAATGACACGTTCAGATGCGAGTCAACTTATGATGATTGGTCTGATTGGGGCACTTATTGGTGCTCCTCTAGCTAGTTGGATTTCTAGTCAATTAGAAACAATTAAATGGCCGTATGTTGTTGTTCACATCATTCTTTTATCGACCTGGTCAATCTTTCTTTTATTTAATGGGAATCCGCCATCTTTCTTGTTAACGATGCTTTTCTTTATTATTGGCCTTGCATATGGGGCAAATGCCTTAACTTTTGCTGCCGTTCGTCAATCTTTTCCTATCGTAGAATCTGGCATTGTCTCTGGGTTTGCGAATACGGGTGGATTTCTAAGTGCCGTATTGCTGCCAAGTATTTTTGGAAAAGTATTGGATTATTTTCAGGCTGCTTCAGGTAGCGTAAGTGATGGATACTACTATGGTTTCATCACTCCAGTTATCTTCTCCATGATTGGCCTGATTGGAGTGCTTTTGATTAAGGAAAAGCGTCAGCTGCAGGAGGTAAAGTCAATATCTACTTATCTTAAATAGTGTCGCTAAAAGACTGTAATCTAGTTAATTTCTATTTAAAATCTTTACAGGTGCCATACTTCAAGAAGGAAGTATGGCTATTCTTATTGAAGTAAGAAGCAGGTCAGTTGAATAATTCTGATGATTGTTGAAAAAGTATATTTCTGCAGATGAAGGTACTACTGCTAAGTATTTAAAGTCATATGAAGTAAGACATGAGGAGACACCGCTGATTTCACCAGATTGTTTTCTATTTTTGTTAGAACCTTATAAGGATGAAGTCATGCATCCTTTATTTGAGATTGATAATGATCCATTAATTACATATGAAAATAAATTATATATTGAATGGGGAAAGGCAGTTGTGAAATGGTCTCAAAAAGGAACTTAAAGTCGTTTAAAACATAATAAAATTGTTTAAAAAACGCCAGTCATATTATTCAACAATCGAGCCATATTATTGAACAACACCTTTTAAGAAAAATGGGTATGTATCTATGTTAATCTTTAGAAGAGTTTGTGAAGAAATGTACTTAAAGTAACGAAGCATGTTAGTGGAATAAGATTTCTTAAAATATAAAGGTACCTGCTTAATAAACAGGTACCAATTAACTATCTAAAAGCGTCGTTTTGTTAGTGTTTTTCCATTTTTAATATCCACCTAAAGAATAGTCTCCTGGTCCAATCAAAGCTAAACCCACCGAGACTACAATTAAAAATAGGTTATACTCGAATCCTCCAGCTGTAACGGAAAAACCTTTTGGACCATGAACTTTAACAATAGCCCCTAACATTACTAAAACAATAAGGAGTGCACCTATAGGAAGAAATATTCCCAGTATAAACAAAATAGCAGCCAATAGCTCAGCAATCCCACTAAACGTTGCTATAATTACCCCTGGCTTTATCCCGATTGATTCAAACCATCCTCCAGTCCCTTTAATGCCGTGACCTCCAAACCAGCCAAAAAGTTTTTGACAACCATAAAAAAGAAATATAAATCCAATCATTAGACGTATAAGGAGTAATCCTAAGTCTGCCATTTAATCAACCTCCATAAAATAGAAACTCTAATCTTTGTAATTCCCTAAAAATTTGATTTTATTCAGGAATCATAAAGTGAGATTACTTTATGTGGTCTTATAAAATATTCTTAGTAAGATCTAAGGCTTTAATTATCAGGTAGCTTTCTTTAATAAGGAGTAGAGCTTTTTCTGTTGTTATATTTTTAATTCGGTTTTACGTGGATAGGAAATTCATAAACATTATGTTCTTTAATTAATTTATTTTCCACCGAAGTTGCTATGTCATGTGCACTTGGTATATAAAAATGTCCTATTAACTAAAAATGGTGTGCTTGGTCGTTGGTCAGAGTATGTCACAATGATACATGGAGGTAATGAAGCATTTAAACAGCTACATGCACGAAACTCTACCGCGCATTTACATTTCCAATGTTCGATTTTAAAAAGTGTTACCAAAAGATATTAAAGCATTAGAAGCGGTTAAGGATGAAAACGTACTTAAAAGAAAGCTACAAACAATTTCGTTTGGTTATAACAGTAATTAAAAAGAATAGGTGATTTAGGCGGTACAGTATTTTGGGGAAGTGAACGGTTTATTGCAAATCTCAAAGAACAACTGTTAACTTCGAGATTAAGCGAACGTTGATAATCGATCATTCTCATTTGCATTAGAATTCCACCTTAAAGATTTTTCAGCAAGGAAATTACATAGTGTTTCAATTGGAGGACAAAATTTATCATCGTATTATGATCAAAATAGTCGAGTTGGTATAGAGTATCAAACTGACATAGGTCCAATAGATATTCTAGCTACAGATGAAACTGTATTGAACTTAAAGTAGGAAGTGGTTGTTTCAAGAAGTGTCATTTGGAGCTAACCATTTTTCTTTATTGATGTGAATATAATAGGAATATAATAGGAATATAATGGGAATATAAACTTGAATGTAATTTAAATAAGAAAGTGAGCGGGGAATTTTGAAGATATCCGAGGTACACGAAAGGTATTTGTTTACAAATGAAGAGAGAGGATTACATAAATAAAAAGACTGTACATTTACCCAGGAGTGGAATTATTCCAGATGAGATATTTTAAAAGGTAAAAGCATACGATTACAAATAATATACAGTGTGAGAAATTAGAAACAAAAAACAGCATCCAGAGCAATATGATATTTTAAAATAATTATACCGTGGTCATAACCCGTTATTTTTAGCATTTTATCCAAATTTACATATATCAATATAATAACTAAAGTGTGAAATCAACTTACTTTTATTTGTTTTAAGGAACACTCGTTTATATAATATTAAGAAGAATATCTACACTTATTATTATTTTTGATTAATAATAGACCTAGACAAATATAAAACCCAAATAGTAAGACTATCTGATTGTGCTATTCGTGATGTAATGTATAACCAATTACACAACAAGTGACTAAAGCGTGAAATTCTATTTATCTTATCGTGTCTAGGTTATGCGGGTTAAAGGCAAAGAAATATTTACCACGATTAGCCAAGATTATTTACAAACAAATATGAGATCGGAAAATATATAAATTATAAAAGAATGAACATGTCGCAGCATTCAAAAGAACAAATGATGTTTATAGAAAATTTATTAAATTATGAAGAATTCGGTACTTTTTGTGATATGAATGTGGGGGATAGTTATAATATAGGTTATCTTATTTTTCACATTTTTCTAGTTTACATAATATGTGTTATCAGAAGCTGAGTTTTTATTAGAAAAAATATCTCAAAACCTAAGATTACTTATGATATTGAGACGAAATGATTTTTTTTATGTTTATTTTTATAAATATATAAAATTTTGACATTATATTATAAATTAAATTACTTAAATAAATACGACCAGCCATTTATTTAAGTAAATATTGGCCGGTCGTATAATATAAATCGTTAAAAAAATTAATTAATCCAATGAAATGGCTTCTGTATGTGCGCTGGTAATATCGTTTTATCGTTGCCTTTAGCGGAATTAACTTGCATTTGAGTTAAAAACATACTTGTAGAAAGATTTGCTCCATTTAAATTCGCATCACGCAAATCAGCTCCAATAAAATCAACACCTCTTAGATCTGAGTTTCGTAAATCAGCAGCAATTAAATATGCTCCTCGTAAATCAGTCGTTCTTAAATCTTTGCCTGTTAAATTTTTTCCAACCCAATCAACGCCTCTGTATTTTTTGCCTTTCTTAATAGCAAACACTTTCGAGCTTAGTTCACTTCGAATATATTCACTTGTTTCTAAAAGTAATTCGTTTACAGGGATTCGACACTCTACAATATTTAATGATAATAAGCTATCAGCATCCATATCCGTAAAACTTTGCAATTTTTCTAATTGTTTATTTAACTTACTCTGTAATGAATGTGACAACTCATAAGTTAATGCTTCAGCGATAAATGCAATCATTTCATATAATTGTTCCATGACCGGAAATACACGAAACATTTTTTCAGCAACCTCAGGATGTTCTTGCCAACTTTGGCCATTGAAAGTAACTTGGGAAACTTTTTGACCAGCTCCCAAACAATCAAACACGGTACATCCCTTAAATCCTTTTTCTCTTAAACTCTCATGAATCTTACATCGAAAATCTCTTTGTAGATTAGGACAAGGTGTTCCAGCAATCTTTTTCTAAGATTTTTGGCTGTTTCATTATCCATTTTTATACCCTCTTAAAACTTCTTAATTTTGGATTAGAAAAAACCAACACCATTAGTCAGCCGTTGGTTTTTTGCTATACATATTAGTATTAAAAGTTAAATCCTACCTTCGTTTCACTATCTGAATCCCAGGATAACTCTTTACTTTTTCGATTATCCGCTTTTAATTCGTTGCAAATATCTAATACATCCACTTGTTGTTCATAATGCCATTGAAGCGCGACGGCATTATATACCTCGTTTAATTGTGCAAATGAAAAAACATCTGTTGAATTCGCAATCAGTGTTAGATCTTCTTTAGAAATTAGATTAGTAATGTTTTTCTTTAGTAAATATTGATAACGCATCTCTTGCGTTGGTCCTTTTATTTCATAAGCGCGATCAAATCGTCCTGAACGGTTAATAAGCGCTGGATCGATTTTTTCTGGATAATTTGTTGTTCCAATTAAAAAAATGCCTTCCTTAGACGTTGCCCCATCTAATGTATTAAGGAATACTGAACGTACTTCTTCTGGCATGGAGTCAATGTCTTCAATGACTAAGACCATTGGTGCCATTTTCGCAACAGATGAAAATACTTCTTTAATCGAATAACTTGTTGTATATTCTGTAATTTGCCAGTATGCTACAGGTGCTGAAATACTGTTTGCAATCGATTTAACAAGCGTTGTTTTTCCGTTTCCGGGTTTACCATACAGTAAAATGCCTCGTTTATACGGAATTTGATACGTTTTGAAAAACTCTCCGCTGTTTGTGAAAAATTCATCAATCGAGCGGTAAATTTGCTTTTTCATAGACTCTTCTAAAAAAACATCCTCACGTGTAACGAGATTCGTAATCTTTTCTTTTTCATTTTCAACGCCGTCTTCCGTATCAATAAATACAGTTACATAATCTTTAATATATTCACGTTTCCGCTTTAATACATACGTTAAAAAGTTCCCTAATACCTGTTCATTTTCAGCAAATACATAATCATGTTCCATATTGTCATGCGCTTGATAAATCGGCATTCGTACGAGCGCAATCTGATAGTCTGGATAATAGTATAAATGATTATTAATGCTTGCTTTAACAAGGAATTCCATTTGCTTATCGTTATGATTAGATGAAATGACACCTGTTTCTACACAATCATACACAGTAGCAAGTGATTGAACACGATCAGGATGAATGATTAAATCTTCTTCAAGTACTTCCCAAATTTCATTAGAGGTTTCACCATCAGAAAATAGTTGAAATTCCTTTTCTGTTTCTTCTGTAAGCTTTTTTTGTATGTTATGAATAGCAAACGCATAATTATAATATTGTGGTGCCGATTCTATACTTGTTTTAGAAAATTGAATAATAGATTGATGGTTTACTTTACTCACTACATCCCTTCCTCTCTATGTAAATTACCTACAATTTTACATGAAAGGAATAAAAAAGAACACTAAAACCCATTTGAGGTTTAGTGTTCTTTCTCTTTAATCATACAAAGCGGACTTCGCTAACAGTGTAATCGTTGCATCATCCATTGGTGGATTGTGCAGTCCTGCACGAACGTCACGATAATAACGCTGTAGCGGGTTGTTTCTCTGCAAGCTCTTTGCACCAACGACACGCATCGCTTTATCCACAACTGAAATAGCATGATTTGTCACAGAATGCTTCACCGCTCCTAGTTCTTTCATTAAGAATGGACGCTGCTCTGGTTGTTGTTCCCACTTTTCAGCCACAGAGTAAAGAAAATGACGTGCCTCTGCTAGTTCTAATTCGATTTCACCAATTGTACGTTGCACATTTGGCAAATCGCGAATTGGGCTTGGAAGACTATTCGGCTTATACGTTTTCGCAAACTCAACGGCATAGTTCCTAGCTGCCGCAGCAATGCCTAAATAACATGCTGGAATATGTAAAAGCCACCCTTCACCTTGTTTCTTTCCTGGCTGCTGCCGCACAACTAAATACTTTTCTGGTACTGTTACATCTTGTAACACCAAATCATGGCTGCCTGTTCCTTGCATAGATACCATATCCCATGTTTCTTCAATACTTACACCGTCTAGATTTCGATGAATTAAAAAAGTCCCCATGGTCTCTTCTTCTGGTATCCAAGCTGTAACAAGAATAATGTCTAAAATATATGAAAGTGTCGTGAACGTTTTTCGTCCAGTGATACTCCATTGATTACCTTGTTTAGTGGCTATGGTCTCAGGTCGTGCACCACGTGTAGGACTTCCTGAATTCGGCTCTGTTGCCGCTGTATTCACAATCGCGCCCTTTGCTACTTCTTGAAAAAATTCATCCAGTACCTCAGGATTCCATGGCTTTTTTTCAGTTAACGAAAGGATGGTCCCAACATGCCAGCCAATAGCTAATGCTGTCGGTCCACACTGAGTAGCAATCGCTTCTTGTGCTAGTAGGAAATCATATAACGAACCTCCGCTCCCACCGTATTCCTTCGCTAATGTTAATGTAGGATAACCGAACTCCTTAAGCTCTTTCATATTTTCAAAAGGAAAACCTCTTGATTCATCAAGTGCTTCAGCACGTTCTGAAAACAATTGAATGGCTGCATTTAAGCTATTGATATAATCCTCTTGTTCCTTTGATTGAAAAAATGGCACGTAACATCATCCTTCCTAATAAAACACAATATCTACTTTAATTCTATCACTTTAGTCAACTTAGCTCAAAAGCGATGAACACCACAATGTTTCTCCGATTCTGAGTATTTTTAGTTGTTCCTCAGGAAGTTGTTGCCGCTCCCACTCTTGATTAAGGCGTTCCAATGCTTCGGGCCCTGTATCATCAGCTAAACGATAAGCTCCGTAATGCATAGGGATGAAAAACTCTCCTGACACTTCAAGAAATGCTCGTACTGCATCTTCCGGATTAATATGCGAATCACTCATAAACCATTCTGGTTCATAGGCCCCAATTGGCATGAGGACATATTGAAACTTAAATTTCTCAGCAATTTCTTGAAAACCACGGAAATAACCAGTATCTCCCACGAAATAAAAAGAAATTTTCTCATTCTGTAGCACCCATCCACCCCAATGGGAGGTATTTGTATCAAATAACGTACGTCTTGTCCAATGTTGTGCCGGAACAAAGGAAAGAGTCACTTCTCCTACTTGAAAAGAATCCCACCAATTAGCTTCATATATATCTCGATAACCTCTTCTGACAAACGCTTTTTTTAGCCCATGTGGTATATAAAAAGCCGGTTTCCCTTTCAAACGCCGGATGCTGCCAAAATCAAGATGATCATAATGGCCATGTGAAATTACAACAACATCAATTTCAGGTAGATCCTCAAGCAATATACCAGGCTCTGTCTGTCTCTTTTGTATACCTTGTCTATTTGTCCAAACAGGGTCCGTTAAAATATTTAAGCCATTTAATTGCAGCAAGAACGTTGAATGACCAATCCATGTAATTGAAGGATGAGAACGATTTGCTTGTAGTCGCTTAACCTGTTTCTGCTCTGCATGTGGAATTTGCTGTAATAAGTCTTTCTTTTTCTGCCGTCTTTCCTTCTGCCATTTCCAAAGATCCTTCATTGATTTCATGTTTGAAACGTTATCTAGATTCTCATAACGTTTTTTCATACCTTCATTCCTTTTCTAAAAACGAGAGAACACTCGCTAAATATTTTTGTACTTCTTGAACATGATGAGCGGCAGAATCCGCAATTTGTTTATAATGGTATTGCCCTTCATCTGTAATACGTAAATAACGCTTCGTTCGCTTCTCACTTTCCCAGCGTCCAACAAGCAGCCCCATTTCCTCCATTTCATGAGACAAATCATATAGATACCCATTACTCGCAATCCAGCCAAATTTATGTTTGAGCAAATCCGCGATCTCTCCCATATAAATCGGTTTTTTTGAAAATAAAGTTTTCAGCGTCACATAACGAACTAAGTCTTTTACGGAAACAATCTTCGAAATATACGACCTATATTCTTCTGGGAGGTCATGTGTAACTGCTGGATTGGGCCCTGATCCCGTTAAATCATATACAAACCGATCAATGACCAATTTGACTTCTGTAAAACGAGCGGAGAAATTATTTTGATACCATGCGAATAATTCTTTCCCTTTATCCGTAATTTGATAATAATTCCTTCTTTTTTCCGTGTATAATGAAAGATGACCGGATCCGACAAGTTGCTTGGCGATTTTACATAAGTAGTCATAACTATGTACTTTTCCTGTAAAAGAGCTCTTTAATTCACCATGAATCGCCCGTGGATAATTTCTTTTTTTCGACAAAGAATGAAGTAAAAATAACGTTAAAAATTCTCTTTGACTCAATCCAATCGACTCAACAGAAGCAGTTAGCTTTTCTCCCTTCTCCATCCATACCCCTCCATAACATTTCTATCAGAAAACTCGCTAGAATATTTTTTCTTAATCTTAACTCCATTATCCTGTGTTGGAACAAAATAGTAAAGTATTTAGGTTAGTTCAAAACGCGAACGTTAGTTCGTTTTTTGTAGACAAATCCTCACTAACTTCTATATAATAGAATGGAAATAAACGTTATGGTTGGATGACCTTAGGTAACGTTGTGCTTTAATAAAGGAGGAATTACATGAAACAACAAGCAACCCCCTATTTAATATTTAACGGAAATGCGAAACAAGCGTTAGAATTATACAAAGAAGTATTTCAAGGTGAAGTTGTTGAATTACAAACTTATGGTGAAGCGGATTTCCCAACTCCTCCAGAAGCTGATGATCTCATCATTCATGCAAAATTTAGAAAAGATTCTTTATTTCTTATGATTTCTGATACATTCCCTAACCAACCTTATGAAGTCGGCAATAACATTGCACTAGTTCTTGAATTAGAAAGCGAAGAAGAAATTCAACACATCTACGCTCAATTAAGTCAGAAAGGTTCTATTCTACTGGAATTACAAGACACTTTCTGGGGTGCTAAATATGCAAAAGTTCAAGATCCATTCGGTATAATTTGGGATTTGAATTATACAAAAGCTTAACTAACAGACTCCCGCTCTTTCACAATTTGTGAGGGAGCTTTTTGTTGTAGTCTTGAAGTAAAGTTTGATTTTGCCTTGCCAATTCAATCGCTGTTTTTGAAATCTCAATACCTGTTACATGTATACCGTTGTCAGCAAAAACCTTTGTATTTCTACACATATCCAATACCAAGAATCAATATATCCTTAACTTTCTTTTCATTGTAAAATTTCTTTTGGTTGAGCTACTATAATTCTCGTCACCATTCCCTGCGATTAATAGTATTGAAACAATAGCTATTATTAAAATAATATTTACTAAATTTAAAGAGGTACTAGAGCTCCTTTAGAACAAAATTTAGGGGTTTATTAGTATTGTTTGCTAAAGAATGGACAGCATAGAATAGGGAAAAGGGACAAGTACTTTCCATTATTAAGACTTCCCATGAAAGGTTTGAAAGGAAAAACATTAAAAAGGAGTAAACGATGCATTGGTATGAAAAGTTAAATCAATATTTTCCGATTGAAGAAATGAAATCAAGAGACCACATGGAAACCTTACTTGAAGAGCGTTCAGAT
>DATMFE010000346.1:0-5446 GCA_035556295.1 Ureibacillus sp. | reverse complement strand
GTTAGACTTGCCGGTACACCGGTTAATACGATATTGTTCGTCATGTCTTGTAGATTTTTCACGATGGTCTCAATGTCGTAGTCTTCGCGTTCTAATTGTTTCCCACGTTCTATTAATTTTTTCATAGGATAAGAGATACTTTTTGAATCAATCGTATACACTTTAAAACCTGCTTGTTGTGCAGCCATTGATGAACTTTCATAAGTGTTAGAAAGTTTACTTGATGGATGGATAGCGATTGCGCAAGTATATCCTTCTGCTTTTAACTTTTTATATAAGTTGATCGATTCACCAATAACAGGTTGCGACGTGGTAGGGGATTTTTTTGATGCCCGCAGTCTTTCGTAAAACTCATCAAGTGACATATCAACAGTTTCTCGTAAAGGACCGTCCTCAAAAATCACGACGATTGGAAGGACGTGAATATTATTTGACTTGATGTAATCTTCATCTAACATGGCAGATGTATCTGTCACCCATGCAATTTTTTCTTTCATCAGAATTCACCTATTTCCTCATTTTCCTCAAAACCGATTACTGTATATCTGTACCTAGTTTTACTATAATTAATTACTCAAATATGTTTTTCTCAAACTAGGTAATTAGCCAAATATTAATTTCGATAGTGCATACAATAATTTGACTCGATTTAATTATTATTATACACTTGGTTACGAAAAGTAAGTGGTTAACTATTTGAATTAGATAATGAATGGGTGATGAGTTTTGAATAAAATTTTAATGGATAAAAAAGATATACTATTAAATAAAATGAAAATTGTACAATTTAAAGATAAACAAACGATTTGTGTGGTAGGACCAGTGAAATTGCCTATTAAGCAAGGAACCTTTGAAGCTACATTTCAATGGTATACATGGTTAACAATCAATGGAGTCAATTCTAAAGAAGAAATTCTTGAACTTATTGTACATGATAATTTAGCTTCAAAACAACAATCTTCTGTATTAGTATATGGTGATTTTGCTAATGGGGAAGATGCAATTATTCGAATGCATAGTATTTGTCATACAGGCGATATTTTCGGAAGTCAGCGTTGTGATTGTGGATATCAGTTACACGAATCAATGAAAATGGTAAAGGAACATGGTTGTGGTGCAATCTTTTACTTAGCAAATCATGAAGGGCGCGGCATAGGATTATTTTCTAAATCATTAGCCTATTTATTACAAGAAGAAGGCTACGATACTGTTGAAGCAAATGAGGCATTAGGATTCGAGGATGATACACGTTCTTACGAAGAGGCCATCCAAGTTCTAGAAACATTAAGAGAAAAGCCAGTTACTTTAATCACAAATAATCCTAAAAAACTAACAGCATTAAAAGAGCATGGATTACTTGCGGATAAACATATTCCATTGTGGGGCGGATTAACAGAGACAAATCGCCACTACCTAAATACGAAAATAGAAAAATCAGGACATATTATTGATACTAAAATTACTGTGTAAGTAGGTGTATGTTGTTGAATACAGATCGTGAGTATATGCAATTAGCGTTAGATTTAGCTGCTACCGCATTAGGAAATACAAATCCTAACCCGGTAGTGGGTGCAGTTTTAGTAAAGAATGGTGTAATTGTCGGTACCGGCCTTCATAGAAAAGCTGGTGAGCCTCATGCTGAAGTGCATGCCTTTAATATGGCTGGAGAACATGCTGAAGGTGCAACACTCTATGTAACATTGGAGCCTTGTTCTCATTATGGAAAAACTCCTCCATGTGCAAATTTAGTGGTGAAATCAAAAGTAGCACGTGTTGTTGTAGCAACTAGAGATCCGAATCCCGCTGTTGCAGGACGAGGAATTCGTTTGATTGAAGAAGCCGGTATACAGGTTGACGTAGGGATACTTGAAGAAGAAGCGCTAAAATTAAACGAACGGTTTATTCACAACATGTTAACGAGTCGTCCATTTGTCATTTCGAAATTTGCTATGACGTTAGACGGGAAAATTGCTACATCTAATGGACATTCTAAGTGGATTACAGGTGAAGACGCAAGGGCACACGTACATGAAATTCGACATAAAGTAGATGCAATTTTAGTAGGAATTGGTACAGTATTAGCGGACAATCCTCAGTTAACAACTCGTTTGCAGGCAGGAAATGGGAAAAATCCAATTAGAATTATCTTAGATAGTCAGTTACGAATACCGATAGAAGCAAATGTTGTCGATACAAGCGATGCCAAAACACTCATTGTAACATCTAAAGGAAATGAGAATGCAGAAAAAGTCACAATGTTAGAAAATAAAGGTGTTTCGTTTATTTTTGTTCAAAAAAAGGAAAATGGTCTAGATTTAGAAGAGATGCTAGATGAATTATATAAGTTAGGCATTACAGATACATTAGTGGAGGGTGGAGGAGAAGTGAATGCTTCCTTCCTTCGAAAAGGTTTAATTAATAAGTTTCTCGTTTACATGGCACCTAAAGTTCTTGGAGGAAAACAATCTAAAACTCCTTTTTTAGGTGAGGATGTACAATCGATGGATGACGCAATGGAATTAGAATTTGAATCCTATCAACAACTCGGACAAGACTTATTTGTAGTCGCTTATCCAAAGAAAAGGTGAAATGATGAATTATTCTACAGATGTATGTATTGTTGGCGCTGGACCTGGTGGAGCATTACTCGCATATTTATTAGCCAAACAAAATGTATCTGTCATCTTACTTGAACGCCATCAAAAAATAGCAAAGGCATTTCGGGGCGAGCATTTAAATGAAGAAGGCGAAGCCATCTTAAAAAAACATGGATTATTTACTAAAATTGAAGAGTTAGGAATGCTCCCAATGGAATCTCTTGAATATTGGAAGGACGGAAAGTTATTAAAGAAAATACTTCCTGATCCACAAGTGGGTCATCTTGGCATACATGTTCCTCAAGCTCATCTTTTAAAGGTAATAATTGATGAAGCGCGGACATTTCCAAACTTTACATTAATGACCAATACAAGAGTGACAGATCTATTATTAAACGAGAATGGACGAATTTATGGTGTTAAGGCGATGTGTGAGGGGAAAGAATTAACGATTGAAAGTCGCTTAACTGTTGGGGCAGATGGACGTTATTCTACTGTTCGTAAGAAAGTGGGCATTGAAGTCACAAATAGAAAGCACGGTTATGATCTTTTGTGGGCAAGAATCCCAGCACCAACAGGATGGGAGCCATCGATCAAAATGGCATTAATCGATGGCTTCCAGCTTTCTTTATTTACTCAAGCAAAAGGATTCGTGCAAATTGGTTGGAATATTGAAGAAGGATCGTTCCCAGAATTGCGAAAACAACCCTTTACCAAGTTTATCGATAAACTGATTAAAGCTTTCCCAATCTTAGAGCAATCCGTGCTAGAAAATATAAAATCCTGGAATGACTTTGTATTGCTTGATGTACATAGTAATTTTAGCGAGAATTGGGGAGGAAATGGTGTAGCCTTCCTAGGAGATGCAGTTCATACGATGACACCAACTGGAGCTTTTGGATTAAATAGTGCGATGAAGGATGCTGATTGTTTGGCGCATATTATTACACCAAATGAAATAAACAAACTAGAATTATTGCAATGTGAAACGGAAAGAAAAAAAGAAATCGAAAAACTTCAAGCCATACAAATTGAAAAGGAACAAAATTTTGTCACTCAATTTGTTATTTACGCTTAAAAGGTAGGTATACAGTGAGATTTGGTTTTGATATTGACGATACATTAATTAACTTAAGGGAACATGCTTTTCATATTTATAATAGGAAATTAAACCGTGATGTTGGGATTGAAGTATTTCGACAGTTGAAAACTGTTGAAATTCATGAAGCTTTTGGTTTAGACAAAGTAGAAGGCGGTAAAATGTGGAGAAGCTTATTAGAAGAAATTTATTTTACCGATTGTCCTGCATTTGAGGGGGCGATTGAATTACTTAATAAACTTGCTTCAACTGGACATGACATTTTTTATATTACATCAAGACCAAAAGAATATTGTTCTCGGACAAGGGAGTGGGTCAAAAATCTTGGGTTCCCGGTTCGAGACGACCATTTCTTTTGTGGCATGCAAGATGAGGAGAAAATAAATATAATAAAGGATTTGAAATTGGATTATTATTTTGATGATAAACCTACTGTATTAAATACATTAAATGATATTTCAACCAAAACCTTTGTAAAAGATCAGTCCTATAATCAAAACATTAACATACCCAGAGTAACTGAGTGGACTAGGTTTACTATTGAATAATAAAAAAGCGAGCATCATGCTCGCTTTTATTTACCTTTAAGCCATTTTTGGCAGTAACTTTGCTCCCAACAAACGATTTCGGACAACAACACCAAGCCACGCAGCTAATATGGCCTTTAATATTCCAAGTATTATGAATGGCGCAACCCCACCCATAAATGCAGCTTCCCAAGTAATGTTCATCACAATTTTTAACCATGTCGTTCCAAAAGCTAGTGTGATTACCATACCTATTAAATTTGAAATGATAGCTTGTACATAATTGTAACCGAATTTATCCATATAAATTCCTTGAATAAACGCTTGAGCTAAGAAGCCAATAATGTAACCCCCTGTTGCACCTATTAGGACAGCAAGACCTCCTGACATATTAGAGAAGACTGGCATTCCAACTGCGCCTAGTAAAATATAAACTAAAACCGCCATTGTTCCATATCTAGTTCCTAGAATTGTAACGACTAACCCAACTGCTAACGTTTGTCCTGTAATAGGAACCCCCATTGGTAACGGGATTGATACTTGAGCAAGTACTGCAATAATAGCAGCAGCAAAGGCAGTAATTACATACATATGTGTGTTTGATTTCATAAGAGCACCCCTTTGTGTTAACTTTAAAAAATAATAGGTTTACACAAATGAGAATATTATAGTTTGATATTTTTGTCAACCAAGTTTTTCTTCAATCCCCAAAATTGTAGGGAAGAGAAAACCAGTTTAAGCGCGAAATGTGATAAACTTTTATCAGCTAGATGCAAGGAGGTGAAGAATATGGGAGCGGCACGAATTATTTTTCACGTCGATATGAATAGTTTTTATGCTTCGGTTGAACAAGCTTACAACCCTGAGTTAAAGGGTAAAGCTGTTGCTATTGCTGGAAACCCTAAGGAAAGACGTGGAATCATCGTTACGAGTTCATATGAGGCAAGGGCAAAGGGAATATATACTACGATGAATGTTGGCGAAGCACTTCGAAAATGTCCGGATCTCATAGTTCTTCCACCTGATTTTCCAAAGTATCGTACAACTTCAAAAGCAATGTTTTCTCTTTTGCGAGAATACACCGAAATTGTAGAACCTGTATCCATTGATGAAGGGTATATTGATATCACGGAAATCGCTGTCCAACGCCATCCAATTGAAATTGCGAAGGAAATACAAATGAGAATTTTTCATGAACTAGATCTTCCGTGCTCGATAGGAAT
>DATMFE010000345.1:0-6541 GCA_035556295.1 Ureibacillus sp. | reverse complement strand
TAATCTAAAAATGTTATTATTCATCCGTGTTCCTCCTCAACTTTATTCTAGAACATTATACCTATAAATACATTTTTTTGTCCCATCTATTGAATGAAGAGGAGCATTACTTAAACAAAGCAAAAGTCTGTGTTGTTTTGGCACCGAGGTAGATTGTGAAATATAACACTTAAAGTAAAGGGTAGCGTTAGCACAATAACTAAAGATCAATTTTTGAAGTCCTTCTTAATTTTTGAATAGGACTAGAAGGTGAAATGTGGTATCGAGGTGAAAACATGAAATATACTTGCCCTTCTTGTACTAACGACGCAGGATAGATCAGAAAAACTAGGGAGTGAAAATATGAAAAAATATTATTTCGCAGTGACGTATGAAGTTTGTGAACACAATAACCTTTATTTAGATATGAACGAATATAATATAGACTCTTCTGAGGATATGGATAAACAAATAAGAGAATTGGCAAAGATGGATGTTGCTCCCGTGGTTAAGGTTTATGAATCAGATACAAGTGACTTTAAAGAATTTAGACTTTACAAAGAATATAAGTTCAAGGAATATGAGTGTGGATATAACGGTAGTGAATATTAATGCTCTTCAACAATCGGGCGCTTATGTTAAACAATAGAGGTGCTGAGACGCCTCTTTTTCTTATTCAACAAACAGGGCAAGGCAAATAAATTACAATATAATAGCCTTTAAAGGTGACATAAATGGATAAAAAAGAAACAACCATACTCAATGCTATCCATGATTTTAAACAAGAAATGAATAAACGCTTTGACCAAGTGTTGAACTTAATTGAACTAAATTAAACTTAATTTACAGGCTTAAAAATACGCGAGCTGTTCTGGCAGCGTAGAGGTCAGGGGTTCGAGCCCCTACGCTCCATACACGCATTACGTCAACGTCTCTAAGCCGGCGACTTATTGATCTCTTATATCGGACAGCGAAATAAAAAAAGCCAACATTATGAATGCTGACTTTCAATCCTCTTTATCTGATTTTTTAGTGCCTTTGCTTATATAAGGTTTAGCACTTTTCGCTCTGTTCGAACTAGCTTGCCAACGATTCCAACCCTTCTTGCCTGTCCCTCTACCTGTTCCGCCTTTACCTTTAGCTTTACTGATACCATCACCCCATTATTTATTCTTGCCTTCAGTTAAGTTACTTGTCATGGGTTAATTTTATCCATTTTACTTAGTTATAAACTAAGCGTGATGAACTATACAACATCCTAACAGGTTGTGTATGGTTTGATCCTGACATTTAATAATAACACGTCAACTCCAATGATAAAAGCCGCGGTCATCACATGGTAACACTTAACCTAGTTCAATATATCGTTTAATTCGTTCAATCCCCGTTGCAGCTCGTCGTCAGAGATTCGCGTACGCTTGTTAACTTCTGCATCTGACACAACTCCACGACGATCAACTAGCTTACCGGGCAATTTATAGTACAACTCCAATGATTTGACAGATGCATTACCGTTGTTGCTTGTTCCCTCTATTATTGTTGGCACGTCCACGGTCTTTTAACTTTACTAATCTGTGGAAAATACCAAAAATGTTTCTTTCCGCCTTTTTGAATAATTGCTCCTTCTGCTTAACTGTAATTTCTCTACATCTTACTTAGAAGCTGTAAGTTATTATAACTAAGTATTTATATTACATAAACAATGATATGATTGTAGGCTATTTTTCATACAATATTTTTAGGGTGGAAAAATGACAAGAGCACAATACCGAAGTTCGGACGTTGACTTAATGGCAAGGATGATGAGAGCAGAAGCCGAAGGTGAAGGACAACAAGGGGTGTTATATGTTGGAAATGTAATTGTAAATCGTCTTGTAGCTAATTGTTTAGACTTTAAAGGTTTAAGAACAGTTCCACAAGTCATTTATCAAGTACAAGGAGGAAATTATTCTTTTGAAGCTGTTCAAAAAGGGAATGTATTTTATCAAAGAGCGAGAGGTATTGAAAGAAGATTAGCAAAACAGACTTTGGATTATTGGAGAGATCCCCCAGCGAAACACGCTCTTTGGTATTTTAATCCACATGTTCCATGCCCTCCAACATGGTAGGGTCAACCTCATACCGATCAATTTAAAGAACATTGTTTTTATGCACCAAAACCTGGAACATGTGATAGTGTTTATAAAGGTTAAGCTTACTCTTTGAGTAAGCTCTTTTACATATTTAAAATATTTATACAATATAAAACTTTTAGTAATAGTTTTTATCTAAAAAAGTAAGATTGTGAATTATTGTAATTAAGCTAACAGTTAGCTTAATTACAATAATTAATCCTGAGTTGGCATTTTATAATAGAGAATGTCGTTTGAATTCGCTATTTTTGATAAGCATAATAACCATCATACATACCAAATCCTGTGAAATCACAACTATCTATTTTTGATTTTTCGTAAACACGAATTGTTTTACCGACTGATTTTAATGTAGCTTTACAGCTTTTACTGCTGAAAGACGCATTTGTGCTAGATATCAATTTTGCTTTTCCATAATAATTACTATATTTCCAAGGCATTTGGTAACCAGCCAAATCACCACCTGTCGGATTGTAACGATAGCCTGTTCTTGATACAAAGTAAATATAGTTGGATGTTTTTTTGTACACATATAATTCCGTACTTACAGCAGTTCCTGAATAACCCTGATTAAAATAGCTACCTATCCAGCGTTCATTCGGTTTTACTTCCACTGCATAATCCATTGAGACATAGGCTTTTTTGCCCTTATATATCACTTCATAAAAACCTTTACCATAGTCAACGTAACGCATAGCCACAGTTTGATTTTTCTTTAATTTACCTACGACTTTTGATTTTGTTGATGGTTTTTCGCGTACATTTAATACACTTGCTGTTGATTTTACTTTTAGCGTATACGTTGCTGCTTGTGCATTATCACTATGCGATACACCGAAAAATATCGCAAGACATAGTACGAACCCCGCCAAAAATTTGTTCATAACAAACCCTACCATTCCGCTAAATTCCATTTTAGTATATCAATAACTTTATATTTTTTCACCTATTCCAATAAAGTAAACAGTGCGAAAAGTTCTAGGTTATCAAAGGGAGAATTTATTAACCTAACTTCTCTATCAACTATCTGGCATTTGGAACGATAATCCGATTAGGGTCTACTTTTTTTGGCAGGGCTCGGATCAGGCACTCCACTCGCTGCCAATAAAAGAGGCGTTAATATGTGGACATACTAAACTACCGTAAAGTCACCCGCAGCGACTACGTAAAATAGGGACTAACATCGTAATTGAACGGAATATAGGAAGCGTGTGAAGCATTGACCTGACTCACTTTCCGTTGACTTTCCGATTGATTGACTTATCGGAGACTGAACGTATTGCGCTACGCTGGCAGCGTAGCGGTCAGGGGTTCGATCCCCCTATGCTCCATCCTTTTTCAAAGACTAAAACTCTTATATATCAAGGGTTTTGGTCTTTTATTATGTGCACACTTACCGTCATAACTTGCAAAAAATCTGCACAACTTAATCTAAGCCGACTATTCGTTATAAACCATGTAAAAAATTAAGCAAGCATCCCAAATGTACTTCTTCTTTTTTCAGATTGCAAAGGAACAACTTCTTCTCATCTTTTATTTCGGTATATTTCCACCGGCAACCCTATCTCCAGAATTACCAGAGGGATCCGTTACACCATCATCTTCCTTGGCATGAATAATTAGTGATTTCCCTAATACACTATTGCTCTTTCCTTTTTCAAGGGATAAACCGTTAAGGAATATCGTTTGATCCACTTTTCCGTTTTCATCTACAACTAGGTTAGGCAGATCACCAAGATGGGTTCCATCAGGGTTATGTTCACCGTGCTGCTTACCTGAAGGATTAAAATGACTACCCGCTGTTTGAAAATCATTGTTCACAATTGCATTTTCATGAATGTGTAAGCCATGCTTACCAGGAGCAAGACCCGAAGCACTCACTTTAAGCATAATCTGATCACCTAGTTGACTGAATGCGGCGAATCCTATTTTCTTTCCTTTATCATCCTTCAGTTCAAAAAAAGTAGTGCCAATTTTGTGTTGCTCCTCATCAGAGATGAAGTAAGAATGTATATCAAAATGCGCTGTGTCAAATCCCGGGTGACCGTGAGGTTGGAATTCAATATCAGTCTGAACAACGGATGGAGAAGGTAATCCTTTCATACCCCCAAGATTAGTATGATTTTTACCATTAATGAAGTCATCTTGTGCAATCATATACTCTAGGAAAATAAGTTTCCCCTTATATACGCCATAAATAGGACCATTTGGCATATCCTTAGGATTTGCCCAGTGTTCTCCCATCGCTGGTACTACATGAGGGTCTAACTGAATAGTACCTTTTGGCAAGACTAAAACGTAAGCCTCTTGTTTTTTCGCATCCCAGCTAATCTTTTGCGCACCAACTGCAGCACCTAAGTCATTAATCAATGCGGTCGGTTCACCTTTTACCAATCTAATTTTACTAATTTTCTTATTGTTAAAAGTAACTGACTTTTTATTCGAAGCTAATTTAAATGTTTTTTCAAACAAATCTGCAAATGCACGAACAGAAACATAAGCCTTAGATTTATACACATGATTCAAATCTGATTTAACTTCTACACCATTAACTTGTACCAAAAGCTTTTCTTCTACTTGTTCTTGGTGTACACCATGCGCTGAAGCAATTCCTGATACTAATAAAAACGTAATAATCAAGAACACTGAAACAAACCTTTTCATGCCATTCCTCCTAATTTTCCATTATCGATTTTTAGAACAATGTAAGTATATAGTCTTGTTCTCTAATTTATGTTTAGTTTCATATTTGTTCGTAAAAAAATAGTGATGAGCAGTTTGTGTCCTCGTTTCCCACTGAAAACGAAACTCTTCAATAATTTGAATCCTTTGCGTTTTTATAGTTAAATAACACTACTTATATAGTAAAAAATCACAACCCGTTTAAACTTCAAAATAACGAAAAGAGTATACCAATGAAGACTCTACAATTTTGGATGGCATACAATCAACGCCTTTCTCAATTTACATCTACAGAAAGGGTAAAATCCCCCCCTAAACATGCAAAAGAAGCTGCTCCTTACTTGAACAACTTCCTAAATAAAAAATTTATTTCAAATTAAATATGGTTATGTCCAACATGCCATAGATAAAGATTCCACAAAAACCATTAATGCGATGGTTCAAGAGATGATAAAGAATGGCTAATCGATTGACCTTTACTTATATACAAGAGTCTTTTTAATTTATTAGGACTACATCTATATGACCCAGCATATAATGATTGTTCCTAAAAATAACTGTCAATAATTCCGGGCCAGCGCATATATAAATATAGATGCGTTGGTGAGGGAGATGATATATGTATGTATTATCGGCAGATTAATTATATTGTACAGCCTGGAGATTCGTTGGATACGATTTCTCAAAAATTTGAAACAAATGCTGAACGTATTAAATACGAAAATCAGCTAACTTCTAATATTATTTATATTGGTCAGCAATTGGTGGTGCCCGTTACTGTTGAAAGGAATATTTATATTGTTCAACCAGGTGACAGCTTGTACACAATTGCAACGAAATTTGGCGTTTCGATTGAAGAATTGCAAAGAGCAAATCAATTACGTTCCAACGTAATTTATGTTGGACAACAGTTTGTTATTCCTGAAGAAATTGATGAGGATTATTACGTTGTTCAAGAAGGAGATTCTCTCTCTTCAATTGCACAACGTTTTGAAACAACTGTTGGCAAAATAAAAACCTTGAATAACCTAGATACGAATATAATTTACATTAATCAAAGATTGAAAGTATCTGACATAGATGAGAGACAAACTGAATATGTCGTTAAGTCAGGTGACTCCTTATATGAGATTGCTCGTAGATATAATACAACCGTGGAGAGTATCCTTGTCTTAAATAATTTAGAAGGCATGAATCTAACTGTCGGTCAAAAAATTAAGATTCCGGAATACTCGGAAGTGATTGTCAATATAGATGGTGCGAACATTCGGCAACGGCCAGGTTCTAATTTTAGAGTAATTGCCCAAATGGATCGCGGTGCAAGATTACCTCTTATTGGTGTCCAAGGAAATTGGTATAAAGTTGTATTATTCAATGGTAATCCAGGGTGGATTTCTAAGACTGTTTCTACCTTAAGAGCATATGATGGATCTAATCCTATTATTCAAATTTTAGGATATTATACATTATCAGAAGGGCCTACATTGCCTAGTTCTTATCAATCATTCGTGACAAACACAGGGAATATTTCACAAAATGGATTATTCTTATTTAGAATTAGCAAAGACAACCCAACAACGATTGATAAATTTGGGAATTTCACTGACGAAGAAGTACGGAATCTTGTACGAATCGGTCATCGTCATAATGTAAAAATGTTAGCAACTGTTCATAACCTTTTATATGCAGAAGGCGTTGAACTGGCAAAGCAGGTTATTCACGAGTTGGTTTCCTCTGAACAGAATATG
>DATMFE010000344.1:0-13204 GCA_035556295.1 Ureibacillus sp. | reverse complement strand
TGTTGGGGATTAGCTGGAGGTTCACTAGAACTTGGTGAGACTTTGGAACAAGCGGCAAAAAGAGAACTTTATGAAGAAACAGGACTTTTTGCAAAAAAGTTAACACTATTCAACGTTTACTCTGGAGAACAATTTTATTATCAATATCCGCATGGTGATGAAGTATATAATGTGATGGCTGCATATGTCTGTGAAGAATATGAAGGGATCATAAAAAAAGACGATAGTGAATCTCAAGATATTACATTTTTTAATATAGATAGTTTGCCGTCTAATATTAGTCCTCCAGATTTACCGATAATAAAAGAATTTATTGGAGTAGCTTATGATTATTAGAGAACTTAACGAGCAAGAAAAGCCTCCAATTGAAATATTATTACTAGCAGATCCCTCTGTAAAAATGATTGATAGTTATTTGGAGAGAGGAGATTGTTTTATTGCAGAAAGTGAAAATGAAATAATTGGAGTTTATGTATTACTTCCAACCAGACCTGAAACAGTTGAGATCGTTAACGTAGCTGTGGCAGAAGAACACCAGCGGAAAGGTATTGGAAAACAATTAGTATTGGACGCAATACAGTGGGGAAGGGTAAGTGGCTATAAAACAATCGAAATAGGTACTGGAAATTCTAGTATCTCTCAATTAGCCCTCTATCAAAAATGTGGATTCAGAATCACAGGCATTGACCACGATTTTTTCATTAAACATTATTCAGATAAAATATATGAAAATGGTATACAGTGCAGAGACATGATTCGATTATCTCAAGATTTATAGAGTTTCAAAAGGGATGTATTGAAAGAAACTCTTTCAGACATCCCCAAAATGTAATATTTATTGTTTTTCTTCATTCACAATCAGCTTGAAAATATCTGGACGATTATAATGACCAACAACATCAAAGTCAAAATGGCCTCTTGTAATGTCGTCTAAATCTAATACTGCATATAAAATATCTTCTTTGCCAAACACAGGCTCCACTAAAAATTCCCCCAGTGGATTGATGATACAGCTACCCCCTCGAGTTAGCTCAAATGGTGCCTTTTGCATATCTTCTGATTCCAGCAAATCATCTTCATACATATCCTTTGTACTGTACTGATTACACGATAATACGAAGCATCTGCCTTCCAAAGCGATATGGCGCATCGTTGCAAACCAAGAATCACGGTGATCGGCAGTTGGTGCAATATAAATTTGGATGCCCTTCTCATACATTGCTGTGCGAAGAAGTGGCATATAATTTTCCCAACAAATGACTGCGCCAATTTTACCGTATGGTGTATCAAACACAGGAAGTGTACTTCCGTCTCCTTCACCCCAAATGAGACGTTCACTTCCAGTTGGTTTTAACTTTCGATGTTTCCCTAGTAAAGTACCATCTGGACCTATGAAGATAGCAGTGCAATACAATGTACCACCACTTAATTCTGAATCCCGTTCAATGACTCCCATAACAACATAAGCCCTACTCTTTTTTGCCGCCTCACCTAATCGATCCGTTTCAGGACCAGGAACCGTAATTGCATTTTTTGAATAACGTAGATACTCATTACGTCCTTCTTGTGTACGGCTTCCTACAACAGCCCCAAAGCTCATCCCTCGAGGGTAGGCTGGAATATAGGCTTCTGGGAATACAATAATATTTGCCCCTTGCTCTCCAGCCTCTTGAATTAAGTTTACCGCTTTTTCAATACATTTCTCTTTATTCATGACAATCGAACCTGCTTGTACAACAGCTACTTTACAATTCGTCATATAGAACCCCCTTTGTTTGAAATGCGTATTCTTAAAACCTTAGTAGGGTTTGTTACAACAATCGTGACAGAGTATGTAATCTACACTAGGGAGTTAGTTAAGTAGAAAATCGCCAAAAATGCCCTAATAGCATACAAACTCTATGAAAATTCCCCTACATAAAGTCTAATTCATACTTGAATATAATGTAAAATATATAAAATACATAATAAGTATTCTTAAATGGAATAATGGAGGGCTATATATGAACTTTCGTGATTTAGAATCTTTTAAAACTGTCGTTGAATGTGGCAGTTTTTCAAGGGCAAGTGAAGAGCTTTTCATTGCCCAACCATCCTTATCTAAAACGATACAAAAATTAGAGCAGAAACTAGGGGTTACGCTTATTGACCGTACAAATCGAATTATTCGTCTAACAGATGAGGGGAAATTACTTTATGAAAAGACTCTCATTATCCTTCAGCAAAAGGTTGAATTAGAGTTAGCTCTTGGAGATATGAATGAAAAGATTTCGGGTCATCTAAAAATTGGTTTACCCCAAATTCTTGGTACGTTTTTCTTTCCAAAAGTAGCGAAGCAATTTTCTAGTACGTACAAAGATGTAACACTAGAAATTGTAGAGGAAGGAGGTTTGGAAGTTGAAAAACTTGTTGCTAAAGGGGAAGTGGATGCAGCATTTGTCGTATTGCCAGCGAAAAGTAACGAGTTGGAAGTACAACAGATTTATGAAGGGCACTTTGTTGTTTGTTTACCAGAACACCATATCTTGAATGATGATAAGGAAATCACACTACAACAATTGAAAGATGAGGATTGGGTTTTATTTGATTCAACTTTTGCATTACGTCAAATCGTTATTGATAGTTGCAAAAAAGAAGGATTTGTACCGAATGCTGTTTATAGTACTTCGCAATGGGATCTATTAATTGCTTTAGTGAGCGAAGGTCTCTCAGTGGCAATGGTACCAAGTCCATTGGCTAGAATGTTTGGTAAAAACATTGCTGTAAAAGAAATTAGTAGTCAATACATCCCTTGGAAAATTGGCATCGCTGTAAAAAAAGATCGATATAAAATGCATGCATTAAGAGCATTTTTAGAAACGGTAAATGAACTCTATAAATAAAGCATTTCAAATTTTAGTAGAACATGCTACGCTATTTGTAATAATTTGGGTTGGTTAATTATGGGGGAGTAGTCAATGGAGCATGTCACATTATTAGAAGTTAATCAAAGCAATTTAAAAGGCGAAGGTTGTTATTGTCTACGAAGTAAGCCGAATTCAAAAGGATACAAGGATAAAAACAGTTGGCTTTCGGATAGATTTAATGAAGGAATAAAGTATATGAAAATCATGGAAAACGGTAAGCAAGCTGGTTTTATTGAATTTGCACCAATTGAATACTCATCAAGAGTTGTTTATGGAGAAAATTATTTGGTCATCCATTGCCTATGGGTGGGGATTACGGGAAAAGGCTATGCTTCAACTTTAATACAAAACTGTTTGGAAAAGGCTAGGGAAGAAAAGAAAGCAGGAGTGGTGGTTGTTACGAATTCCAACACTTCATGGACATCAAGTAAGGATGTCTTTATTAAAAACGGTTTTAACGAAATTGACCAAGCACCTTATGACTTTGAACTACTCGTTTATAAATTGGGGGATGTGACTGACCCGTATTTCCCACGGGATTGGGAGGAGCGACTTCAAAGATTTAATGAATTAACAATTGTCCAAATGCCACAATGTCCATATGTTGAAGTTGCTGGGGATAATGTCATTCAAGCAGCGAATAAATTAGGGATACAATCGAATATAATAAATCTCAAAAATAGAGAACAACTCTTGGAACTTTCACCCACACCTTATGGAATTTACGGTGTTATCTATAAAAATCAATTAATCTCTTATCATAGACTGACAATGCTTACTGCGAGTAAGAGGTTAAAGGAATTAATGGATTAATAGAATAAAAGTCTGCTTTAATTACATTTTAATATGAAATCCCAAGTAAATGGTAACAGAGAATGGCTATCAGTGACCCTATAAGCATTAAAAGTTTTCATAAAGGTAACAGAGAAGGTGTGTCAGTGCCCATATGGCTCAAAAACTTTAGAAAAAGGTAACAGAGAAGGGTTATCAGTGCCCTTATGTATTAAAAATTTTAGCAAAAGGTAACAGAGAAGGGCTATCAGTGCCCATATGGATTAAAAACTTTAGCAAAAGGTAACAGAGAAAGGCTATCAGTGCCCTTATGGATTAAAAATTTTAGCAAAAGGTAACAGAGAAGGGCTATCAGTGCCCATATGGATTAAAAACTTTAGCAAAAGGTAACAGAAAAAGGCTATCAGTGCCCTTATGTATTAAAAATTTTAGCAAAAGGTAACAGAGAAGGTATGTCAGTGCCCCTATGGCTCAAAAATTCAATCAAAAGGTAACATAGAAGCGCACTATGTGGCTCAAATTAGCGAAGCCCACAAAATTGCGCATAAAAAAGGCACTCCTGATTAGGAGTGCCCTTCATATATCTATTATGCAAGTTGTTGTTCTTCTTCTAATTTCGCAACGACTTCAGCTACATATTCTTCTGATAAGTTATGTTTAGCAACATATCGATTGCGTGGGTCTTTTGTACATTCAATTGTGCAACCACCAAGGTGTTTTGCTTCGTTCTCCTCTGATGCAAGAATTTGCTTGTTGCATTCAGGGCTTGCACAATTAACATAACGTTCACATGGAGTACCATCGTAATGATCTCGACCAACGATTACGTGCTCTACTTGGTTAATAGGAACAGTTAATCTTTCGTCAAATACGTACATTTGACCATCCCAAAGCTGACCTTTTGCGACTGGGTCTTTACTATAAGTAGCAACCCCACCGTGTAATTGTCCAACTTCTTCACCGATACCTTCACGCATTAACCATCCTGAGAATTTCTCACAACGAATACCGCCTGTGCAGTATGTTAAAACGCGTTTTCCTTCAAATAATTCTTTATTATCAAGAATCCATTGTGGAGTATCACGGAATGTTTCTACCTCTGGACGAATTGCACCTCGGAAGTGACCGACATCATATTCGTAAGTGTTACGAACATCTAGTACTACTGTATCTTCACGTTGCATTTCCTCAAAGAATTCTTGTGGGGAAAGGTAACGACCTGTAATTTCATGTGGATTAACATCTTCTGGTAAGCTTAGGTTAACAAGCTCTGGACGAGGACGACAATGCATTTTCTTAAATGCATGACCTTCCGCTTCATCAATTTTGAAGACGATACCTTCAAATAATGGATGATTTTTCATATGATCCATGTAAGCATTTGTATCTTCAACTGTACCTGATACTGTTCCATTAATACCTTCATGTGCAACAAGAATACGGCCTTTTAAGTTGATTGACTTACAGAACTCTAAATGTTCTGCTGCAAAAGCGGCAGGATCATCTATGCGATTATAAAAATAATACAATAAAACTCGATAATTCATCTTTTCTCCACCTATCATTTATATTTGCAGGATATACCTGATCGGTGAACTTCTAACATAATCGTAGAAATTCAAATCACTATTTTAATAAAGTATTAAAACAGCAACCTTAAAAGAATATCACAAAATTAATAATTTGTGTATCAGTCTTATGTCTGAACTATGATAAAGTTTTAACCAATTTTATGATGAGCCATCCCATTTTGCGCAAAAAATTCCTAAAATGATACGGAAATCTGGTACTCAATTCACAATTAGTCAAAATTCGCTAATTCAAGTCTAAACTTAGGACAACAGCAATATATTGTACTAAATTGAAAGTGATGGAGGATGATATGAAGAAAATCTTCATTAGCACGTTGTTTCTTGTATTCATGTTTGCATCTACGACATTTGCCCATTCTTCTCTGACTGCGTCCAATCCAACTGATGGACAAATTGTAGAGGGTAACCTAACAGAAATTACGCTAAAGTTTGATACAGGCATTGAAAGTACAAGTTTAATAACACTAACCACTGAAAGTGGAGAAGAAATCCCAGTTGATATTTCAGTGAATAACGATACATTAAAAGCAAAAATCTCAACAGAATTAGAAAATGGTACATACCAAGTGAACTGGAACATTATTGGTGAAGACGGCCATCCAATTAATGGTAGTTATTTATTTTTGGTAAATAAATCGGAAGAAGCAGAAGCTGCTTCTCAAGCGGATGGAGTAGCAGGATCTTCTTTTAATTGGGTTATGATCATCGTTGGTGCAGTAGTCATTATCTTGATTCTATCAATGTTAATGAAACAACCAAATAAGAGAAGAAGAAGATATTAGTCCAAATTGATTGGGGAATTGAAAAACAAAGATTAGTAAAGAAAGCATGGGGTTGAAAAAATTCCATGCTTCTTTTCATTATGTTATAAGTTATCTCTGCTTATCTTTTAATGTTTTAATCAGGATATAAATCGCCATGAATAAAGATATAACAAACAAAATTCCATTAATCATCACTTCAATCTTAGTACCATTAAAGTAATTTGTAATTGCTCCACTTCCAAATAAGATGGTAATATAATCCAAAATGGTAACTTGTAACGCTCGTAAAGAATCCCCAAATCATTCACCACGCTAAGTATTAGTTTATTGTTCTATAGAAATAGTTTATTTCCCATGTTCTTATATGTAAATATCCTTGGAAAAATGAAACCTACACTAAATTTAATCGTAAATAATATTAATAAAAAGGGGGAAGGAATCGATGAATAATCAAGGATGTATTAAGTGCGGAAGCACTAACGCAACTACAAAAGAAGTAGCAATGACCGGAACAGGGTTATCTAAAATGTTTGACATCCAACATAATCAATTTGTAGTTGTATGCTGTGAAAATTGTGGTTACTCTGAGTTTTATAATAAGAAATCCTCAACAGGGTCAAATATATTAGATTTATTCTTTGGAGGTTAAGTTGCCAATCTAGAGAGTGGAAGAGAAACGTCAATTCTGAGATGAATTGGCGTTTTTTATTTGGAAATTTAATTGTAAAGATTAAAATTCAACTTTTCCTCCTTTAGTGGAATAATGAATATTGAAAGATTGTTGAGAGGGTGAAATTATGCTTAAAGCAATGGTACTATTTGTACTAGCTGGTATAGCAGAGATTGGTGGAGGATATTTAATTTGGCAATGGCTACGAGAAGATAAATCCGCACTGTTGGGGTTACTTGGTGGAATTGCGCTAGTATTATATGGAATTATAGCAACATTACAAGTATTCCCTACATTCGGAAGAGTATATGCAGCCTATGGAGGAGTATTTATAGTGCTTTCCGTACTTTGGGGGTGGGGAGTGGATAAGAAAACGCCAGATCTTTATGATTTTGTAGGTGCTGCAATATGCTTAGTAGGCGTATTGGTGATCTTATTAGCGCCAAGGTCATAATGTGACGGAGTGATTTAATTGCTACTAGGTTGAAGGAAATCAATAATATCGAAATTACATATTTGGAGGTTATGATGGTATGACTATCAGTTTATTTTTAGGTGCAGCCTTGGCATTCTTAGGTGTAGCGCTTGGTGCATTTGGTGCGCACGCTTTAAAGGACAAGTTCCCAGAACCAAAACATGAGCAATATTGGAATACGGCTGTACAATATCAAATGTACCACGCACTAGGATTGTTAGTAATTGGCATTTTATCAATGGATGGATTGTTTGGTGCTTCTATCTTACTATCTTGGGCAAGCTATTTAATGTTTGCTGGCGTTATCTTCTTCAGTGGAAGTTTATATGTGCTAGCTATCACAGGAGTAAAGAAACTAGGGGCGATCACACCAATTGGTGGACTGTTATTTCTTGTTGCTTGGGTGCTAGTAATCATTGAAGTACTTTCGTAAGTGGATTTATTAGGGTGATATTCGAAGTATAAATAAAGTGATGAAGGACATTTCGAGGTGAAAATCGATTCGAAATGTCCTTCTTATTTTGCACGTAAATATATTTAGCGATGACTATACTGCACTAGTAAGTAGCCAAACTTATATTCCTCATTTTACTACACGGTACTTATTCATCATCACTTCCTCATAATGAGGGAGATTGATTCCCGGTATAGTCAAAGTATATTCTTTTAATTCATTCTTTCTTGTAAACTAGATAAAGCAACCTCTTGTTCCTTTTGCGGATCATCTAGAGGATAAATTCTTGCTGTTTCTTTCTGTTCATCTACGTGTTGGATAAATACACGTTCTCCGTTAAAAAATACTTTTGCTAAATGGCCTGACTCTGCTATTTCTTGGGCTCTTTGAATGTTCAACTTCTCATCCTCCTACGTTTAGTAAAATAGCTTCCATTCACTTTTCATTATTAACATTTAGCGGTTTAAAATATTCTCTCAAAGCCGAATCTGTACATTGTCTATTTCTGGGTAAGATAGTGAAAAATGAATTAAAAGAAACATACTAAACTGCTCGAAAATGAAGAGGTGAAAACTTTGGGAGACCAATCAATCCATATTCCATATGACCATCAACGTCTAAACCATCCAAGACATATTCCTTGGATAATGAAACAAACATGGTTGGATACATTGTTTGTTCATTTTCCTGTTGAGAAAGAGTTTCTCAACAAAGTAGTTCCATCATCATTACCGGTTGATACATTCAATCAAACTGGTTGGATTTCATTTGTACCTTATTTAGTTAGCTCTGTAAGAATACGTGGTCTACCACCAATTCCGGGTATAAGACAGTTTGTAGGTTTTAATATCCGTACTTATGTAAATTTAAATGGAAAACCAGGTGTTTATTTCTTTAGCCTTGCAGCGACAGATTGGTTAAATGCTAAAATGGCAAAACTTTTTTTCCAATTACCGTATTTTTATAGGAATATGGACATTGTTGTGAAGACTGCTGACTCTTTTACATTTTCATTGCGAGAACAGGAAAGGCAAACCGAGTGGACATACCGTCCAACATCAGATCAACGACTAGCAGTGAAGGGTTCTCTTGAAGAATGGCTAGTAGAGAGATATTGTCTATACACAGTGAATAAAAGAGGCGAGCCTATGCGAAGTGATATACGTCATCGTTCTTGGTTGTTACAAGATGTAGAGGTAGATTTTCAGGATAGTTCGATCTTTTCAGACCAATGGATTTCGTTGTCTAGCCAAAAACCTATCTGTCACTACTCCAAGAAAAAGGAAGTTCAAATTTGGCCAATTCGTCTTTGCTAAGAAGCTATGCATAACTGAGCATTCCAAAAGTATTTAAGGGAGAAACACACTTTTTTTGTTCCTAACTCATTAAAGTTGTCTACAAAAGTAATACTAGGTATTACAGTTACATATTTAGTCGATTTTATGAAAAGGAGTCGAGATGATTGTGGCAGTTTGTCCTTTATGTAATTCGTTAAAAATATTAGAAGTATACTGTCAACACTGTAATACTCCACTGGAAGACTCAGGCAAAGTATCAGATTATTTGGATCCTTATGGACATTATAATGATGAAGAAACAGTAAAAATGGGAGATGGGTATCCAAATACAGCGCGAGATGAAATTTGCCCACATTTGTTTGTCTGTAATGATTGCGGGCATGATGAAGTAAGGTTTATCCAAGAAGAATAAAAGGCATTTATTTTTTGGAAATAATAAAGGCAACAGACATTGTTTCGTGTTTGTTGCCTAATTTTATAGTTAATTTAATTTTGTGTTTGGCTTTTTCTTTTCAGAATTCGCTTCAATTTTAGGTTTAACATGCTCTTTTGCAATTTCTTGATTCATTTGTATGGTAGCAGAACCTAAGTTATTATTCATAGCTGCCTCTTCATTTAATTTTTCTTCTTTTTTCATTCATTAACCTCCAGGATGTCAATTTCAAGAGTAGTATGCCCACTGAGTTTTGAACAATGTACAATATAGTTTTCGAGCGAATAAGAATCCATTTTGTAAAATTACTGTCATTAATATTTTTTATTTATTTTATAAAGATTTTAAATCTAGGCAATACTTTAAAGGTCTTTATTGTCGATAATACCCGTTTTAAGCAAATTTATTAATGAAGATTGGTCAATTAAAGCTGGTTTTGTAACTTTCTAAAGGTTATTTAGTCAAATTACTCAAGGTGGTGGAATTTATGAAAAAAGTTTCGATATGGTTATTTTCCCTTTGCTTACTACTTGTTGGATGTGGTGCTAGTTCAACTTCTCACTCTTCTTTAAAAATTGCTAACCATGTGGAGTACGGTAAAGAAGATTATCAAAACATTGTGTCTCCAATTAATGCGCTAGGTTTTGATTTATTAGCTAAAGCACCAAGAGATGTAAACGGAAATATATTTGTTTCTCCCTTGAGTTTATTCATGGCCCTTTCAATGGTTTATAACGGTGCTGATGGAGTTACTTTAGAAGAAATGAATAAAGTACTTCATGCAAATGGACTTACATCAGATGACATAAATAAAGCCAACGCATCAATCATGACATTACTTGACCAAAATTCAGATAAAGTACAATTACACATTGCAAATTCCATTTGGCTAAATAACAAATATAGCTTCCAAGAAAATTTTGAGAAGACAAATAAAGATTACTTTAATGCTGAAATAAAAGAAATTGATGTTCAAAATTCACAGTCTCCGAAGTTGATTAATGATTGGGTAAATGGCAAAACGAATGGTAAAATTGACAAAATAGTTCGAGAGGAATTAAACCCTGGATTAGTAACCATGCTGATCAATGCTATTTATTTTAAAGGTAACTGGACTTATCCATTTGATCCAACACTTACAAAAGAAAAGACGTTTACCTTAGAAGATGGTACGAAAATTAAAGTTCCTTTAATGGAATTACATGATGAACTACCATATACAAAAAATGATGTATTCCAGGCAGTATCCCTCCCTTATGGTGACGAAAATACGTCAATGAAAGTATTTTTACCTAATGAAGATATGAGCCTAAAAGAATTTGAAGAATTGCTTACATTAGAGCAATGGCAAGATTGGCAAAGTAGTTTTTATAAGACAAGAGGAACAATATTACTCCCAAAATTCATATTAGAGTATGAGGTAGAGTTAAAAGAAACTTTAGAAGCGTTAGGGATGCCAACCGCATTTAACAATGCAAACTTTTCAAAAATGATTGAAGATAATTCGAATATTGCCATTTCGAGTGTAAAACAAAAAACCTATATAGATGTTAGTGAAGAGGGAACAGAAGCAGCAGCTGTAACTTCTGTTGAAATGACAGAAACAGCAATGCAACCAATGTATGAACCGTTTCATATGGAGGTTAACCGACCATTCTTTATTGCAATCGTTGATAACACCTCAGGATCCATTTTATTTATGGGTTCTATTAAGAATCCTAAATAATGGCGGAATAGATAATGAAAATGAATGAATAATAATTGAAAAAGTAATACAATTTATATGTATCTTTGAAAGAGAGGGGACTATATCCTTGGAAGAAATTAAAGTTGGGGAAATCTTCACAATTGGTGAAGAGGATGATGAAGAGCAAGAAGTAGAAGTCCTAGCAGCAATTAATATTGAAGGAACGCAATATGTTGCAGTAGGATTTGTTGAAGATTTAGCTGAAGAGACAGATGAAGAAATCGACATATTCTTCTTAAGAGTTGATGAAGATGGTGATTTCGAAGCAATTGAAAGCGACGAAGAATTTGACAAAGTATCTCAAGCTTTTGATGAGATTTTAGAAGATGAATAATGTAAAATAATTACTTAATTAGAGTTGGCACTACAAAAAGTAGCTGCCAACTTTTTATTTAGAGTAAATAACGATTGATTATCTTGACAAAGGAGAATTATGAAAGTATACATTGACAACTTCAATGGGAAAATAACAAAAACATATGTCTATTGGTACTTGTACTAAGGAGAGTTGAAATGTGAAGACTGCAGTATTTTTAGACCGTGATGGTGTCATTAATGAAGTACTAACGAATAGAGTGAAATTTGTGAATAAGCCGCGCGATTTATACTTTTTGCCAGGTGTTTCGGAGGCAATTAAAAATTTAAATGAGTATTTTGATTTTATCTTTGTTGTAACAAATCAGGGTGGAGTAGGATTAGGCTATATGAAGGAAACACAACTTCAAAAAATACATGAGCATATGATCTCAGAGTTAAAAAAAGATGGAGCAATAGTCCATGAAGCGGTTTATTGCCCACATAAGCCTAAAGAAGGCTGCGACTGTCGTAAACCAAATGCAAAGCTCATAGAAGATTTAGCTAGTCGCTATGAAGTTGATTTATCAAAATCATTTATGGTAGGCGATACAGATACAGATATTATGGCAGGGAAAAAAGCTGGAACGAAAACAGTATTTATAGGCGGTAGCGATGCTCTTGCGGACGCTGTTTTTCCAGATTTATATGCTGCAAGTGAATGGATTATAGCGGTAGTGAAAAAGGAGGATGCAAATGACTGAAAAAACAGGATGGAATTTCGATAATAGTTACACGCGTCTACCGGAAACATTTTATAAAAAAACAGAACCAACCCCTGTTAGCTCTCCAAAATTAGTTGTATTAAATGAATCATTAGCAGAGTCACTTGGGTTAAATCCACAACAATTAGATAGTGAAGAAAGTGCAGCGATATTCGGAGGAAATAAACTGCCAGAGGGTTCGGAACCACTAGCTCAAGCTTATGCAGGACATCAATTTGGATCATTTACGATGCTTGGTGATGGTCGTGCAGTATTACTTGGGGAACATTTATCACCAGAGGGTAATCGATTCGATATCCAATTAAAGGGTGCTGGAAGAACACATTATTCAAGAGGTGGAGATGGCCGTGCAGCCATTGGTCCGATGTTGCGTGAATACATCATCAGTGAAGCAATGGATGCTTTAGGAATTCCCACAACTAGAAGTTTAGCTGTTGTTTCTACAGGTGAACCGGTAATGCGAGAGATTGATTATCCTGGAGCTATATTGACTCGTATTGCCTCTAGCCATTTGCGTGTAGGCACATTCCAATATGCAGCTGCATTTCTAACGATTGAGGAACTGCAAACACTTGCTGAATATGCAATTGTAAGACACTATCCAGATATTGAGAATGATGAAATGCGTTATGGAAACTTTCTTCATGAAGTAGTAAAACGACAAGCAGACCTAATTTCCAAATGGATGCTTGTAGGATTCATTCATGGAGTTATGAATACGGATAATATGACCATTAGTGGTGAAACCATCGATTATGGACCGTGTGCATTCATGGATACTTACGATACAAAAACAGTATTTAGCTCGATTGATACTCATGGTCGTTATGCATATGAAAATCAACCTCGAATTGGCATGTGGAACTTAGCGCGATTTGCAGAAGCACTTCTGCCACTTATTGACCAAGATGAAGAAAAGGCAGTAGAGATTGCACAAAATATTTTAGAGGAATTTCCTAAACGATATGAAGCAAATTGGTTAGCGGGTATGCGT
>DATMFE010000343.1:0-4205 GCA_035556295.1 Ureibacillus sp. | reverse complement strand
AAAATCACTCATATCCATCGAACGCTGTGCAAATTCTGTTTCAGTAGCCGCCGGAGCTAGAACTTTAGCCTGCATTTTTGCTCCTCTTCCTTTTAATTCTTGAGAAAGACCTTCTGTAAATGCACTTACGTAGAATTTTGTTGCGCAATAAGTGACTGCATCAGCAACAATGGTGTAGCCGCCTCCAGAAGAAACATTAATAAGCTGTGTACCTTCAACGTTTTCATAATCTCTTACAAATAAAGATGAAAGAATGGTTAAGGCTTCTATATTTAAATGAAGCATTGTTTCAATTTTAGTTAATTTTTGTTCACCGACAGAAGCAAAGTTTCCGAATCCAGCATTGTTAATCCAAGTTTCTAATTCATACTCTTTGAGTGACTCATAAAACGTATGAGCATTTTCTGCCACGGATAAATCAACCGACTGGACAATAACCTTTACATCTTGATTCAGTTCTTCAACTTTTCTTTTTAACTCTTCTAGCTTGTCCTCTCTACGTGCAGCCAATATAAGATTTTTTCCACGTCCAGCAAAAGCTAAAGCTGTTTCATATCCAATTCCTGAACTTGCGCCAGTGATTACTGTATATTTCATGTTGATTCCTCCATTTTCGATGTTTTCGAATTGATTATAATTGTTAAAGTATACTTTAAGTCAAGCGTTTATTCGGTTTATTTTCCCCTTTAGAAGTCTGTTTATAAACATTTGAAGTTGGGTGCTAAACTTTTTTGCTTTTATGCTACACTTGAAACAACAGCCGAAATTTCATTTCATTAAAAGGAGGAATGTATGCGTTTTCTTAATGTGAGTAGAAGACCTAGCTTACTTGCCCAAATTACATTACTTATTACGGTAGTTATTCTTGTGAGTACTGTCCTTGTATGCGTTTTATTTTCTGCAATGATAGATGAAATTGTTGAAAAATATGTAGGTAAGCAAGCTATGACAGTAGCAAAATTAGCTTCTGAAGACAAAGCGATTGTAAAAGCTTTTAGGAATAAAAATCCTTCTGAGCACATCCAACCTATTGCAGAAAAAATAAGAAAAACCACTGGAGCAGATTACGTCACCATCGCTAATGATAAAGGAATCCGCTATTCTCATCCCAATAGTAGCTATATTGGAAAACATACCAAAACAAGCAACGAAGCTTCTTTAAAGGAGCATCAATCCATTATTTATAAAGGAAAAGGAATTTCAGGATTTGCAATTAAAGCCAAGACTCCCATATGGGATAGCCGAGGAAACGTAATAGGCGTTTCGTCAGTAGGGTTTCTTGTAAGCAATATAGAAAAACAGATTAATGATTATAGAATAAAAATTATTAAATTGTCCTGTATTCCTTTTCTTATTGGAGCATTTGGAGCTTTTTTCATTGCAAGGCGGGTAAAAAGACTAATATTTGGACTGGAACCGGAGGAGATTTCCTTTCTTTTTAAAGAAAAAGAGGCTACCCTTGAATCTATTCAAGATGCTACTATTACTGTAAATGTCGAAAAATATGTAACGTCGATGAACAGAAGGGCCAGAGAACTATTTGGTCATCTTCAAATAGGAGGAGAGATAAAGAACGCCCGTTTAGGACAGCTAATTGATCAAGTGATAGAAAAGCAGCGAGTGTATTCTAACCAGTCCCTTGTACTAGATAGTCAGCAGTATATTTTAGATTTATCTCCTATTATAAGAAAAAAAGAAGTGCAGGGTATCGTCCTTACTATAAGAACTTTATCTCAAATTGAAGAGTTGACAGAAGAGATTTCTAAAATTAAAATGTTTTCTGATAATTTACGTGCTCAAAATCACGAATTTTTAAATAAGCTGAACGTCATTTATGGATTGTTAAAGTTAAAGAAGTATGAGCATGTCATGCAAATGATTTCATCAGAGGTAAAGGAACGCCAAGATATTATTTCTTTTTTAATGTCTTCTGTAAAGGATCCTTTGATTGCGGCATGCTTACTTGGAAAGATCAATCGTTCGAAAGAATTAGACGTTACTTTAGAAATTGACCAAGATAGTAACTTAACCAGTACTTTAAATATCGAAGACGCAAAAAACGTTGTTTCTATCTTGGGGAATTTAATTGATAATGCGCTCGAGGCTGTGCGAGAACATAAAGGGAACGTGCTGGTATCTTTTACAGATGTAGGAAATGACCTGATTTTTGAAGTTGAAGATAATGGACCAGGGATATCAAAAGAAGTAGAAAATATGATTTTTATGGATGGTTACACAACGAAAAAAGGTGAAAATCACGGGATTGGATTGACTATTGTTAAGAGATCTGTAGAGCTGCTTAAAGGTGAACTATACATAAGCAAAAGTATGTTACAAGGAGCAAGATTTACATTAGTTATCCCAAAGCTATTAAATAATGAAAAGGAAGAATCGATATGACTGAAAATCAAATTAATGTCATGATTATAGAAGATGATTCTACAGCTGCACAAATTTATGAACAGTTTACTAAGAAACTAGAGCATTTCACTGTTGTTGCGACAGCAGGATCTGGAGAACAGGCTTTAGAACTGCTAACAATATTTACACCGCAATTAATTTTATTAGACGTCTTTTTACCAGATATCAACGGAGTGGAGCTGCTATGGGAAATCAGAAAAAAGTATCGAGGAATCGATATTATTTTAATAACGGCAGCCAATGATGTTGAAACAGTAGGGGAAGCAATAAGAGGAGGAGCATTTGGTTATTTGGTGAAACCTGTAATTATTGATAAATTTTTATCTACTTTAAAACATTATCAGTCTACGAGAATAGAATTAACCGAAAATAAAATGATTAACCAAGATAAAATAGACCATTTATTTAGAACACGTCATAACCGCCGCACTCAATCAGCAGCTGCAGTAACAGAACTTCCTAAGGGGATTGATAAACATACTCTTCGTTTAGTAAGAGATAAAGTTCGCGAAGTTCAGCAGAGCTTGAATGTAGATGAGTTTGCTCAACTAGTAGGTATCAGTTATTCAACAATGAGAAGGTATTTAGAGTATTTAGTATCGTGTAAGGAAATGCAGGTGGAAATAGTGTACGGAAGTGTAGGAAGGCCTGAGCGGAAATATCGAGTAACTAATTTTACATAAAAACGAGATAGCGGTTTTTTATCCGCTATCTCGTTTTTATGTAGAAATGATGCATGAAAAAAATGAAAAAAATTACTTTTATAAAAGATATTAAACTTATGTTGGTTATCTATGAACCTGCTTTAAGAAGTGATACCTTTTTAGTAACGTATAGCAAACAAAAATGAAAACGTTACCAAAAAAGGAGGAAAAATATCCATGCTTTCTTTATTAGGATTTTTAATGGTTGCAGTATTCATGTATTTAATTATGTCAAAACGACTTACCCCAATGGTTGCTCTTATCACTATTCCAATTATATTTGGTTTAATAGGCGGTTTTGCTAGCGGAATGGGACCTATGATGCTAGAGGGTGTAAAAGATATTGCTCCTACAGCTATTATGATTTTATTTGCCATTTTATATTTTGGATTAATGATTGATTCAGGATTGTTTGACCCTCTCGTTTCCTTCATTTTAAAGGTTGTAAAAGGAGATCCTCTAAAAATCGTCGTCGGAACTGCTGTTCTTTCAATGATGGTTGCTTTAGATGGCGATGGAACTACTACCTATATGATAACGGTCTCTTCTTTGCTTCCATTATATAAACGGCTAGAAATGAATCCGCTTATCCTAGCGGGAATTGCGATGCTATCTATGGGAGTTATGAATATGACTCCGTGGGGAGGTGCTTCTGCTATGGCTATGAGTTCATTAAATTTAGATTCGTCTCAGTTGTTTTTACCTTTAATACCTGTAATGGGTTTTGGGCTTCTATGGGTGCTATTTGTTTCTGTTGTCCTTGGAAGAAGGGAAAGAAAAAGGTTAGGAGTTATCAATATTAAACATTCTGCAAATGAAATGGCACATGCAGATGAATTAGAGGGAACAGCGCAACATTTAGACTATCGACGACCTAGGTTAGTATGGTTTAATTTTCTCCTTACCGTTAGTCTTATGGTGTGCTTAATTATGGACTTTATGTCGCTGATGCTTTTGTTCATGGTAGCGTTTGCTATTGCATTACTAATAAATTATCCAAACATCAAAGATCAACAGCAGCGAATTTCATCTCATGCAAATAATGCGGTAGCCGTCGTTTCAATTGTTATTGCAGCAGGT
>DATMFE010000342.1:0-3801 GCA_035556295.1 Ureibacillus sp. | reverse complement strand
AAATTCGTTTCTTTCCACAGATACCTCTCCATTTCATTTCTAAATCAACTTTAGAAACCTTCCTATGTAAACTAATTTCCATTCATAATATGGAATTTTTAATAAGTAAGTTAAAACGAAATAGAACTATAAAATGAATTTTACTCTACATAACAGGAATATTGTAACACAGCTATAAGTACTGTTTCTATCTAAAATATACTAAATAACAACAGCTATATACCTAACTCAGTGCCCTGTGACAATTAAAATTTGTTTCTGTTGTATACTTTTTGCTCTGTTCGCCCTAACAGAATACAACTAACTTTTTAATCATTAGTCAAAAGAAATAGTATCAGAAATGAAGTAATAGTAAAAATTGATACTATGGAGGTGTTTTCTTATGAAAAAGTATGAAGTAACATTTCATCTAATTAACGGTGAAATAAGTCATTTAGTTGACGCTAAATCACTTATTCGTGCAAAGAACTACATACAGTATAGGTTTGAAGATAAAAGTAAAATATTGGATTTAACAAATGATTTGGTCATTGTTAAAAGGAACGTACAATACTTTACGGTAGTTGAAAAAGAATAATTAGCTATGTAAAAGGACGTTATCTACAAAAGTGATGTCCTTTTATATCCATAAAATATCTTATAGTACCGTCTCTTTTTTTCCCGTTCTGGTCACTAAAATTTTTCTCCAACTCGAAGCCAAAATAGATTTAGCTCCCTCCAAGCGTACCTTTAATTTAAAGCTACTAATTTTTCTTTTTTAGATAAAGTAAGAAATGAGCTAAATACATGCATTTAATGTGCAGACAAACGCTCTCTGAGGAAATTATCTTTGAGACAAACAACTTGAATTCACATACTAAATATATCTAACTAAAAGGATCTTTTAAATTTTGGTATTAATATTAAGCGTAAAAACAGAACTCCCTATTTTATGAAAGTTCTGTTTTGTTTATTCGCTACTATGTATATTTTCTGCGTCACAACGTAATTTATAAAAATCCTGGACTAATGTATTTTCTTCTGAAATGAACTCTTTCATTTTACGTAAAGTTCTTTTCCCTACACGGCGGTCCAACATACACAATATTTTTATTAACCTTAAAAATCAACCTCCATCATTAGTTGAAAATTTATATGGATAATTAGTGTGTCTGAACAGGGTTATTAAATTCAATGTCTCCATTTTAAGATATATTCATTTTTCATTTGAAGCAGCTTTGTCATATAAACGATTTGTCCCGTATGATAAGCATAATGTTCAACGGCATATAAGATAACACTTAAGCAAGACTGTACTTTACCTGGTTCTGGAATTAATGTACTTGTTGTAGAAGGCATTTGTATGGATTTTTCTAAATCGTTAAAATCAAAATTTGCGATAACTTCTTTACTTTGTTGTCGTGTAAGGATTAAATTTTCTATTAGCTGTTCGGAATCCATTACTCTGTTATCAGTAAATTCTTTGGATCGCTGTCTAATAAAAGGCTTACCACCAATGATGCTGACGATAAATGCATATTCGCTGCCAGCAAGGTGTAAACATAAGTTTCCAATACTATTCGTTTCTTGGCGGAACTTTTTCCAAATATCATCATCTGCTAATCTACTAATACAAGTTTGGATTATATCTAATTGTGTATCAAGGGATTCAATGCTTTCTTTTATGAAGGAATTCATCTAGTTTCTCCTTTTGTATTTTTATTCTAAATTATAAATAATTATACATAAGTTAAATTATATTTGCACTGTATTTTTGTATTAGTTATTAATTTATTAAGAACATATCTGCAAATCGTACATGTAGAAATTAAAAAAGCAAACTCACTGCCATGCGAGTTTGCTCTTTCTATTCTTTACTCGAATTCCTTCAGTTTAACTTATTGTCCTATATCCTTCATCTTTTTGAGAGCTTTTCTATATTCTTGATCTCTCATATGCAGCATTTTATCAGGAGAAGGTTTAGGCTGACCAAACTTTTTTAAAGCTTCTCTATACTCGCTGTCACCAATGACTTGAGTTGAAACAGCCTCTTTAGGTGAACGCTCAAAAACGGGAGTCGTTTTTTTCATGTGAACCTCTTCTGTACTCAGCTTTTCTTTATTTTTTTCTTTATTATGCGGCTTATGAGCCAGCTTGTGGCCCTTACCTGTTAAGAACATCAAAAATGAAAGAACTACTACCACAATGCTTAATACACACGAAAACGTAGAAAACGTATGATACGTAATGATTTCAGATTTTACATGTAGAGACTGAGTGAAATTTTCTTTACTAGCCACCTTGCTCTCTGCACTTACCGTCGCAAGGTGATTTTTATACAACTTTGCAAAGACGATGCTGCTGATTACAGGGATGACTGCTGATACTGTAACTCTTATAAATTGAACCGTGACCATTCGTGGGACTAAACTTGGTAGTGGCCCGCCCAATGCAGCACCCATAAGACCTGCAGCAACTGTGAAGCCTACTCCTGCGATTAGAGCAGCAAAGCTACTAACAAAGAGAAAAGCTGAAGCATGACCGTCTAAATACATCCACTGTATGTTCACTCCCATAATAATGACGGCTCCTATAATACCTAATACGCCCGGTCCAACTTTATCATATAATACGGCACTTAATATGGCCGCAATTACTATTCCCGCAAAAAGCCCGATATAGATCAGTGAAATATCTCCTTTATCAAAACCAGATCCACTTTTGAGCAATCCCTGTAGTGATAAAAAAGTTAAACTCATACTCATATTGCCTATAACAGCGATCAGAATAGCGAGAGCTGGTTTTCTAGAAACCACTAATCGAAAGGGAATTAACGGATTTTTAATATGCCATTCTGCTATGAATAAAAAGCATAGAAAAGTGATGCTTCCCACGATGCCTATCCATACGTAAGTAGATGTCCATCCTGATTTTTGAAGGTTAAGTAATGTAAACGTAATAAATACGGTAACCATAAACATTAACGCTACACCGATGATGTCAAATGGTTCATGATGTTTGTGCTGTTGCTTGGCATGATCATTTGTTAAAAATTTGTAGCTGAAACATATTCCCAGTAAGGAAAGTACGGCCGCTATATAAAATAACCCTCTCCAGTGTCCGTAGCTGTTTACTAACATTCCGAGAAAAATACCCACAACGCTAGATCCATAAAATCCGCCAATAAGGATCAGTAATGCCAAGTTACGTTTCTGAATTGGAAAAGAAAGAACCAGCATTGGAATCATCATCATAAGTGCTAAACCAGTTCCTCCCCCTTGTAGAAATCGCCCAATGCCCATTCCTAAGAAGCTGTTCGAAGCAATACTTACGATAGCTCCAATAAGAAACAAACACATCGAAAGAACATACGTCCTTCTCTCCCCTAGCTTATGTCGAAGGATAGGTCCAAACGGAATACAAAATGCAAAGCTCATAACCCCTATTAAAACCGGTGTTATCGAAATATAAGATTGATCGTTAAACGTTTGTTGGAGAATTTCACGTATAGAATTTAATGAAGTGTTTAACATTAAACCAGGACCAATAGCTAAAACTGCAAGTAAAGCAATCCCCCAGTGTTTTTCTATTTTCATACTACAATTCCTCTCTGCCTTTCATGATTGTAAAAAACTAAAAATGCGGCGTTCATGTTTCTTCAAACCATCACAGTAGCTATGGTAAAGAAGAAAGATATTTATCCGCATTTGAACAAACTAAAAAATAAAGCTTCAGTAAGGAAGCTTTATTTTATTTTCTAAACCCGCCACTCGAATTGGCCCTAAAAGTGTTAGGCTGGTTAATTTATCAGCCATAAATGCA
>DATMFE010000341.1:0-2346 GCA_035556295.1 Ureibacillus sp. | reverse complement strand
ACCGAGTGATAAAAAAATTGAAAGTGAAATATTTTTCACGGAAGAACTGGTGGCGCTTGTTTCAGAAAATCATCCTTTAGCTCAGAAATCATCTTTAAAATTAAGTGAACTTCAAAATGATTCTTTTGTATTGTATCCAACAGGATTTATTTTAAGAGAAGTGGTAATTGATGCTTGTCGTCGGCACGGGTTTGAACCGAACGTTGCCTTTGAAGGAGAAGATACTGATGCAATTAAAGGTTTAGTAGCAGCAGGACTTGGTGTAACGTTAATTCCAGAAATTACACTAGTGGATAGTTTGCCGCGCTCAACGGTGAAACTGCGAATTAAGGATCCTCAAGTAAGGCGTTCTGTAGGGGTGATTGTTCCAACTGATCGAAGTTTGATGCCTACGGAACAACTTTTTTATGATTTTATGAGGGACTTCTTTAATCAATTACAAGGGTTTCAATAATATTAGGGGAGAATTCATCTTTGATGGATTCTTTTTTAATTGGCTGTCTTAGATGATATTGTTGATAAAACGATTGGGGTCTTTCTCGTTTTATGAGACTAGAGCGAGCAGGGGCTAAAAATCAACAGTTTTCTATAACAAAGCCTTTTGATTAAAAGTGAATTTCTTCTAGGAATGAGTTAGAGAATTGTTCTATAAAGATAACATTGAAAAAAGTTAGTGCTTTTCCTGTATTATACTGAAGTAACTTTTGAGAAAAGCTAATAATTATATTGAAATACATCATTAAGTAATTGTTAAACGAAGGATTTTTTGTAAAATGTTTATAAATAAACGGTTTAATAGTTATTATGTAAGCGTTTTTATTTTATTAGAATAGAATTTATTATTTACATTTTCAGAATATTAGTGATATTATAACAACAGACATTATGGAAGGGGAACATTTCAATGAGTAATCATACACATACAGCTACTAATATTATTATTCTCTTATTATGTTAAAAGGACTGAAACAACCATAACATGGAATTGTTTGAGTCCCGCTTGTTATTGTTTTACGAAGGCGCTCAAGCAGTAATAAGTGAAAGCGAGCGCCCATCCAAAAGGACGGGTTTTTATTTGATTATACAGGTTTGAAAATTCAGAAAATTCTGGGAGTTGAAACAAGATGAAAGAACGAGGGTATGTTAGTGATCGAATGTATAAAGCTTCGACAGGAATTGCGAATGCTGTATTGGTCACGCTAGGAATTGGTTTATTATTCGAATCATTTGGTAAGTATTTAGGGTGGGATGTCTTTTTGGCAATCGGTGGCGCAGCGAAAGTCCTATTAGGGCCAGCTATCGGTGCTGGAGTTGCCTATCAGTTAGGCGGTAACTCATTAGTAATCTTTAGTGCAATGGCTTCTAGTGCGGTCGGTGGCGCGGCGATTCAGCGAACAGCTGAGGGTGCTTTTACAATTGTCACAGGACAACCAATTAGTGCGGTCATCGCAGCGTTAATTGCAACGTATATTGGGAAACGCTTAGAGGGTAAAACAATCCTTGATATTATGGCAATTCCGTTTGCAGCTGTGTTAGTTGGCGGAGTATCTGGTTATTATTTAGCGTTAGTTGTGACACCGTTTTTAAACTGGTTAAGCAGTCAAATTACAATGGGGGTTGAAGGTTCACCGTTAATCGGTTCAATGGTTATTTCTCTTGTATGGAGTATTCTTTTAATGACCCCTGCATCCTCTGCTGCGCTAGCGATTGCTTTGCAGATGGATCCAGTATCAAGTGCAGCAGCGTTAATTGGATGTACAGTACAATTTGTAGGCTTTACAGCTATGTCTTTAAGAGATAATGATTTAGGCGGTTTCTTAGCTCAATCAGTCGTTACACCGAAAGTTCAGTTTCCGAATTTAATTCAAAATCCACTTTATGTGATTCCGACGTTTATTGCTGCAATCGTTTGTGCGCCAATTGCCACGATGTTATTTGATTTTCAAGTATCGTATGAATTGGCTGGCATGGGATTAAGCTCGTTGATTGCGCCGATTGCTATTGTCACAACACAAGGATTAACAACATTTTTGATTTATGTAGCAGTTGGTATGGTATTACCTATTATCATCACACTTTCTATTCATCGTTTATTAAAAATGATGGGGAAAGTAAAAGCGGGAGAATTACATTTAGAAGTACGATAGAATAGAAAAGAACAAAAAGCAGCTTGATGGAAAACATCAAGCTGCTTTTATTATGAAGGTTTTTGTTCATTTTAGGGTAGAATGGGAAGGGGCATAAATCGAGAAATTAGAGAAGAGATGGAATCAATGAATGTAGAGATGCAGATTCAAGTAAAAGCAAAATTTGTTCCTAAGTATGAAAAAGGGTATCCGTTGATTA
>DATMFE010000340.1:0-1664 GCA_035556295.1 Ureibacillus sp. | reverse complement strand
CCCGTATAACCAGGTTTCAATAATTCATTAAACTTTGCTTCCGTAATAGGCTCTGCTGTGTCTTTAACTTCCTTTACCCAGTCATCAAACTCGGCTTGTGACATCGCTTCGACATGAAACATATTTTGCGCAAATCCTTTTCCACTAAAGTTTGCATTCCTTCCCATCATTTCACCTTCTTCGTCAGCAGCTAAATGCAATGTAGTTACCATATCGGCCATGGCATATTTTTGGCCGCCTAGCTGCGGAACCCAGAAACTCGTGATAGGCCCAAATGAATACAGTTTAAATTCAAGTGGTCGTTTTGTCGGAATATACAGGTAGTTCACAGTTTCTATCCCATTCTCCGGATAACTAAAATGCCACTTCCAATCAGATGATGAAGCGTAAATTACTAATGGATCTTGCCCTTTGTACTTCTCTGGAGTGGCTTCTACTTTATTGTTGGAAATGATAGTAACTACCGAGAAGAAAATGACAATTAAAATTGGAACCCCAACAATAATCGACTCAACAAGGTGATTCCCTTCAATGTAGGGAGGTTCATAATCCTTAGGTAGTTTAGAATCACGATATTTTACCAACACAAAAACCAAAATAGCACAAACAACAATGGTAATAACCGACATGATGGCAATAGATATCCAAATCACATTAGCTTGCGTTTGGGCTTGAGGTCCTTTAGGATCTAGAACCATTAGTGGGTCACAGCCAGTCAGTACAGTGACTATGACAAAGAAAATAACTAATAAAGACCATTTTATGTTCATACATGTACTCCTCTCTTGTGTAAGATTTTATTTCTAAGTTATCCTGAAAAAATGAAGTTATCCCAAAAAATGAAATTATGTGTGTTTATCTTGGAAAATAAGCCAATATCAAAAAAGAAAACAAAAAAAGACTGAACCTTTATGCCATCACTATTCGATGACTATTAGGGACAATCTTTTTCATTTGAACTACATCTATTTCTTCTTCAATAACTTTTCATATTTCTTCTATTTCGCATCCTTTAAAAACATATATTACCAAAAGGTAAATGTTAATCCAAAATAAATAAAAATGTATGTTGATCCGTATATTGGAAATGGTAATTTATAAAGTCAAAAAGATTTGAATTAGACTTTCGTCTGGAACGGAGGATTTGAGCATTGCGAATTTAGGCCTACGAGTTATTAAAACAGGAATGGCTATTACACTCGCTATATATATATTTGTTCTTTATTTAATCTTGAATCAGCGGTATTTGCTGGAATAGCTTCTATTTTTACTATCCACCCGTCGATTTACCGAACATGGAAACATATCTAGAATCAAGTACAAACTAATACCTTAGGTGTCATTATTACATTAATCGCTTTGCACTTTCTCGGAAATGATCCATTTGCCATCGATTTTGTTATGATTATTGTCATTTTAATAAGTTTAAAATTAAAAATGGAAGAGACCATTTCACTTACATTAGTTACCGTACTCGCAATTATGAGTGCACACGGAAATGAGGATTTAATCTATGCTCTGCATCACTTTGGAATTATTTAAATTGGGATAACGTCCGCCTTATTAGTGAATATTTTCATTCTCCCGCCGAATTACAAGAAACATTATATATAGAAAGTTCATACTGTTTTTCAAAATATGTCGCTTCTCATGCGAACGGCTAT
>DATMFE010000339.1:0-2628 GCA_035556295.1 Ureibacillus sp. | reverse complement strand
TTTCAAGTATTTCTTTATCGGCTGCTGCTGTAATCATAATAATATCGATATGCTTGTATTTTTGCCGAATAATCGGAAGCAAATCAGAGCCAAGTTGGTCTGGCATATATACATCAAGAAGAAGGAGATTAGGTTTCTTTTTCTCCAAAATTTCAATAGTTTGTTCTGCATTCAAAGCTTTACCAACCACTTCTATTTCTTCGAACCTATCAAGAAACTTCTCATGAATATCTGCTACCCGAAAATCATCTTCTGCAATGACCGCTTTTATTTTAACCATTTTTCTTCACCTCTCTGTTCTTAGGAAGATAAACTGTAAATACGGTATTTTCTTTTTCACTTTGTACCTCGATAATACCACCTAGCTCTTTTACTGCATGATCAACGTTTGAAAGTCCATAACCTCTTGGAAACTTACCCGTTTTCGAAGTGAATCCCCTTTCAAAGAGAAGCGAGATATCTTCTACTTCTATTCCCTTTCCATTGTCACTAATTTCAAAGATAATATCCTCTCCGATATCAGTAGTAAAAAATGTTACAATCGGTTCCTCAATGCCAAAAACAGCCTCAAAGGCATTATCTATGATGTTACTAAGGATTAAAGTAAGCTCGGATAATGTGATATGAGTCGGCAATGCCTCTAAATAACTTTGCGTATCGATTTCAAAAGTAACTTTCTTTTCCGATGCTTTACCTAACTTTCCTAATAAAATAGCCTGAACCTTTGTATCTTTTATCTGTTCGAATACAATTCGGTTTAAAGATTGAAGCTCGGACGTCTCACTTTGTATCATATCTATAGCCTCTTTATATTCCCCTAATTGTATTAATCCAGATAGCACATATAATTTATTAGTAAACTCATGTGTCTGCGCCCTCAAATCCTCTGAATATACTTTAACTTCTGATAATGTATTAACCATTTGCTCTATTTCTGTTTTATCACGAAACGAAGCAACTACACCACTTACATGTTCACCATCAAAAATGGGGGTGCAATTGACAATAACCTTTTTATGCTTCCACGTCATTTCTATATCGATTTGCGGCTCTGCTGATTTCAACACTTCGTACAAATAAGTAGAAGGAAAAAAACCATCCACTTTCAAATCGCGGACAGACCCTTTTATATCTAACAGCTTTTTGGCTGGTTGGTTCATAGATGTAATTACTCCATTTCGATCGATGGCTAAGATTCCCTCTTTCACAGAATGGAGTACAGCATTTTTTTCTTTATATAAGTTAGCAATTTCCATTGGTTCTAATCCTAATGTATCTTTACGTATACTTCTGGCAAGCATATAACTGCCGATTATAGATAAAAGAAGCGCTATAACTGATACAACAATTTCTTTAGATACATCTTCAAAGATTTGTTCACGGACATCTTCCACTAAAAATCCGACTGAAACAATTCCGATTATATCGCCAGTCTGATTAAAGATTGGTGATTTTCCACGCATAGAAAGTCCAAGGGAACCTCTTGCTTCTGAAATATAATACTCACCTTTTTGAATAGCTCGTTCATTATCTCCACCTATCATATGTTTTCCTATTTTTGATGCCAGTGGATGGGAATAACGTATTCCATCTACATTTCCCACGACGATAAATTCTGCACCCGTTTCATGACGGATTTTTTCTACAATAGGTTGGATCTTCTCGGATGGATTCTTTGATTCAATAGCCTCGATGATAGTCGGCATAAAAGAAATAGTTTTAGATAGTTCTAAGGCTAAGCGACCTTTATCTTCTGCTATTTGCCTTCCTTCCATGTAAGTAAAGAAAGTCGTTAATAGGAGAATCAGAAATAAGCTTAATGATAATACTAACCCAAGAATTTTGGTTTGAAGTGATACTTTATGCATGTTCAACAGCATCCTCTTTTTTATTCTTATCTCGTTTTGACAATAAACATCCCCATTCTACCATCTGAGTAATGAGGAGTAAAAACAGAAGAAATCCATCTGTTCAATAGTATTGCGGACAATATGCGAGAGTTGATTTAGGGGCATCATATATTCAACATCTATTAGTAAGGTAAGTTGGTCTGTATTATACTGAATAATCATAAAAGAATGGCTCCTTTCCTTAAGAGGCACCTTGCCTAAGGTGCCTAAATTATATCAAAAAAAGACCATTCTTTTTATTTTTTGTAAAAAACAAGAGACTGCTCAAAATGATTTATTTTGAGACAGTCTCTATAGTTTAAATATCTGCTTCTAATGCTTCTGCTTCAGAATTATACTTTTCCTTATCTAAATCGCCAGTTATGCGACTAGTCAGTACACCTGATGTCATACTTCCGCTGACATTCAAAGCAGTGCGTCCCATATCAATTAGCGGTTCAACCGAAATTAATAAGCCAGCTAAAGCAACAGGTAAGTTCAATGCCGATAGTACGAGAAGGGCTGCAAAAGTTGCCCCTCCACCAACGCCTGCAACACCAAATGAACTAATGGCAACAACTACAATGACGGTCGCAATAAACGATGGTGTGAACGGATCGATTCCAACAGTTGGAGCAACCATAATAGCAAGCATCGCTGGATAAATACCTGCACAGCCATTTTGTCCAATGGACAAGCCAAATGATCCTGAGAAGTTTGCAACCCCATCTGAAACACC
>DATMFE010000338.1:0-25812 GCA_035556295.1 Ureibacillus sp. | reverse complement strand
CAAATTTCAAAATTTATTGCCCTTGAGATTCCTCCATTATTTGGTAGAATCATATAAACAAATAAAAAGGGTGGCCACCATATGCACGAAAACGAAAGCATTTTCTATCACGTTGTTACTAGAAACAAGATGAGCGTTGGCAAGATCATCCACTTTGATCAGGATCAAAAGAACACTTTATATCGCTTCTTTTTTGAAAAGGAGCAACTGAATTCTAAGGGTGAGGATATTATTCAGATACTATACGGCAACCGAACGGATGAAGGCTTGCACCTGAACAAAGAGGATGCCGATGTTGCAATGAAATACATAAGTCAGACAATTAGAGCAGTAAGAGAAACGATTGTAGAGATGGTGCGGGTTCAGGAGTTTCCTCAATATCCATCGAGGTTGTCTTGTTTATATGCTGCGAAAAGCTATGAGGACGCACTGAAATGGAAGGCGCTCTTTGAATCGTTTAACCGAAACGTTCTCCAGATTGTGAAGCTTCGAGTGGAGGGTGCCACCTTTGTAGGGGATGCAAATCGATTACCAAAAGAAGATGGAGTGCCATTTTCCCAAAAAATCGAGCAAGCAAGAGAGTACTGGAGGGGGAACGAAACAAGTGAGCTCCCAGAAGTATTAATCAACGGAAAGATTGAAGTCATTGAGATTGTCGATGAGTTTTCATCATAAGCTTCACGCCAAATCTAAAGGAGACTGATATCCATGTCCGAACAAGATCGCGAAAGACTTAAACGGAAAGAACACCTCAAAAACCCTGGCGGTGCCCTGAATGATGCGATGTCTCAAGGGCATACAGGGTCACCAATCAGTGGATGTTTAATCAATATTGGCTCCATTGTCATGATTATTGTAATTATCTTTATCGTAAAATCTTGCACCGGTTAATAGATTCGTTCACGAACATTGTGTCCCCAGCTAAAATACGGAACTTATTTCGAGTCCATCCGTATTCATAATAAGGGGTTTATTAAAGGGGGACTTTATTTTGGAAGAGAAACAATTTGTTACGGAACAACATCAAAAAACACGGACGACTTTTCGCACGTTAGGTCCTATCATACTTGGCGCTGGAGTCCTTTGTATAATTATTGCGATGATTGATTTTTTCACCTTTGATCCGTTTAGCGGAGGATTTGGTGGATTTGGAGGATTCGGTGGATTTGAAGAAATCCAAGGATTCGGGGGACCTAATCTCTTTTGGTTATTTTTTGTTGGGTCTGTACTCACGAAAGCAGGATATGCTGGAGCTATTGTTAGGTATGGAAGTAGGGAAGTTGCGCCAGTCGTGAAGGATACCTTTAATTATTTAGCTTCTGGAACGACTTCTGGGGTAAAAGAAATCTCTAAGGCTATTCACGAAGGGACGAATGGAACTCATTCAATCACATGTCTGAACTGTAACGAGAAAAACGCAAGTGACGCAAAGTTCTGCGATCAATGTGGAGATAAGTTAGCCCAAACATGCGGCTATTGTGCAAAGGAAAATGCAAGTGATGCATTATATTGTAATTATTGTGGAAAATCACTTAAATAAAAAACGCACGGGCCAACAGCACTTTGAATGATAAAGGAAATAAAAAAGGATTGAGTCTGGTACGTTACCAAATTCAATCCTTTATTCTATCCTAATAAGGCATTTTATCAATGATTTTGATCTTCATGTTGCTCAGAAGGTTCTTCTGTTGGATCTGGCTCCTGTTCATCATTTGGTGTCCCACATCCGAACAATAAAGTTGTAGACAGAATGGCAGTTAACGTACCAAAAATTAATTTTTTCACGATTTTCACCTCGTTTAGGGAAGTTCATTCTCTCCGTATTATTGTCCAACTTTTTTCGCGATATACGTATAATTCAAATTAAGCCTAATGGTGGAAAATACAGAGCTACCCAAAAGAGAAGCGCGGATTCTAAAACGAGAAAGTAAAAAAGTATATTTCACCCTACGACCTAATCGAAAATAAGTGCAAATCCGCTCACATGAATGAACCTGCACTTAATTCCAGTTATGTCGTATCACAAAATACGCTTTTTGAAAGAATCGAGCAATCAGAGTATCAGCCCAGGACCTGATCCACTAGTCTTCCTCAACATCCCTAAAATCATCCGTATCCACTGTAATCAACACTAAACTAGCCCCTTCAGGTATATGTATATCCTTCGCGGGACTTGGAGGGTTGAATGGCATGTTATCATCTTCATTCGAAGCTAATGTTTGTCCTAGAACATCCTGGGCCATTGTAATTGCTTCGTGTAATGTATCCCCATCGGTAAACACATTTTCTAAGTCTGGAAAGTCAACGTTAAACGTCTGATCCTCTTCACACCAATCGATAATGGAATAGTATTTGTAGATTGTCATGTTTCATCATCTCCTTACATCGTATCAGTATAACCATGATCAAACGATTTGATAGCTTTCAAGTCGTATTTGCCTAATGAATTTTCTCAAAGTGTTGCACGGCTTGGATAATAAAAAAACTAGCAACTAAACAATAGTCGCTAGCTCCATTTTCATCAATTAATCATACTCGTTCAATCAGCTTTCCAAGAGCTTTCACATACACATTAACCGCTTGTTCATAAAGCTCTGGAGAATAGCGTGCAACACGTTTTTGAGCTACGGTTGCATTGACCTCTAATACCAATAACCCTTTATTTGTTTCGACAATATCAATATTGGCAAAACGCAATCCAACTGCTTTTGCAGCATCAATGGCGATTGCATGCAATTCTTCTTTAATCGCTTCAGGCACGTCAACTACACGTGCACCTTTGGACAGGTTATTTTGTTGGTTTTCACCTTTTGTCTTTCCGTAAGACATTAAGATTTCGCCATCTAAATACGTACATCTGTACTCAATCGGAAAATCGTAGTAGGGACTTAAAGCGATCTCTAAATGATCCTTTGCGTATTCAACAATGGCAAACGTTAGGTCGGAATCATCATAAGCAAAACTAATATTTTTCCCGCCGCCACCATTATTTTGTTTCACCACTAAAGGAAATGGATAATTCCTTTTGACCTTCGCTAATGTTTCTTTCACACTTTCATATGAATACTTATAATCGTCTGGTTTCAATAGAAAATGTTCAATAGCAGGCACACCAGCTTCATGTAGATAGTTAAAACACATCGCTTTGTCTTTTGCGATAAATGAAGATTGGCTACTATTTAACCCGATGTCATAACCGAGCAGCTCATAACGTTCGGACCTGTTAAGCGGGTTTGTAAATCGAACAATCCAACCTTCATATAGGAATTCCATCTCTAACTCAAATTCCTTGGCTGTTTCTTGCATTACGTTTTTAAACAATTCCTCATCTGATAAAAGATTAAAATCTGGCAACATTAGCTGATGTGGCATACAACACGGTCCCTCTACCCTCATGTAGATTTTTTATAGATTTAAAACGTAAAACTGCTTTTTCTTGTATTCTATCACTTCTTTTTCCAAATACAATACACCTCTTTCTAGACACAAAAAAAATATTTTTTCCACTAAAAAGTAGGGGATTTTGAAGCGTTTATTAGCCCTTCACAAGAATCAAATCAACCAGCCAAATTTATGAATGTACTTAAAAGAATTGTCATATGTATCTATCATTTCAAATATATATAGAATGAAATCATTAAATTTTTATAGTTCCCGTCAATGTGCAATTCAAATGAAACATCCACCTCTTTTGCAATTTATACCACAATTGTGTGATAATTCTATTAAATTAGATAATTGGCTAATAGATGAATAATCGTACAAGAGATGGAATTTTCGCAGAAGGGGTGGATGTAGGATGGAATTGCGACATTTAGAGTACTTTTTAATGGTTAGTAAGGAACTACATTTTACAAAAGCAGCTGAAAAACTAGGAATCTCACAACCCACATTAAGCCAACAAATTAAAATACTTGAAAAGGAAATTGGCTATTCTTTATTTAACCGCGTTGGGAAGAAAATTGAATTGACGAAAGTCGGAGAAATTCTCCAACAAGAAGCGATCAATATTCAAAATTCTATCCAGAATATTTCTTCACAAATTGCAGCCTTCTCGATAGGGGATATTGGTGAATTAAAAATTGCAGTATTGCCAGGGGAAATAACAGATTTGGTCTCTACCTTGTGTATTCCATTTAACAAGCTTTTTCCCAACATAAAAGTAGTGATTGAGTCGACAAATCAAGTGGAAGAAGCTGTATTAGAACATCGCGCGGATTTTGGGATTAGCTTTCAACTAAATCAAGATAATTTGTTGCAAGGTACAAAATTATATGATGAAGAGTTTTATCTCATTAGCAACGAAAGAAGCGATCAGCAAAAAGTATGCTTTTCATCAGTACTAGAAGGACCTCTTATTTTATTTCCAAGTATTCATCAATGCCGAAAATTATTGAATAAAGCGAGCGCCGAGATTGGAAAGGAAATAGAGCCAATCGTCGAAACATCTAGTATTAAATCAATCTTAAATCTAGTTCGAAGTGGTGTGGGTCGTAGTGTTGTCTCACGTACATTATTTGAATTCTATGATAATGGGGATTTATATTTCCAACAGATTGAGCAACCGTCTTTAACTAGGGAAGTGTATCTCGTCATGAAAAAGGATTGCGAAATTCATTATGCATTGCGAGAATTCATTAAATTACTAGTGCGTGAAATTGAGAAACTGCATTTACAAACAGAGGAAGAGGCAATTCAATCTCTTTATAGCTTTGTATTATAGTTTTTATCTATCGTTATCATAGAAATGACCTAATAGACGTATGTTAGAGTCCTCTATACAATAAAAACAAGCACCTTAGAAATTACCAATTATCAGAGGATTTTTACTATATGGCAATAATATTTAACGTTATGCCAGACATTTATAAAAGTAAGAACATCAAACAAAACTAATTCGGGGTGATTGTTAATGGGGAAAGATGTAAAAGATTTAAGTCAATTCATCAGAAATGAAGCGTTTTTAGACAAGGTTGTTTCAGCTGAAGAAGCAGCGTCTTGGATCGAAGACGGTATGAACCTTGGGATGAGTGGATTCACACTTTTCGGTGAGCCAAAAGAATTTCCACTTGCACTTTCTAAGCGTGGGGAGAAAGAAAACTTTAAAGTGAACCTTTATACGGGTGCATCTTTAGGGCCAACTGCTGACCAGTCAATGGCGGAAGCTGGCATCATTAACTTGCGTGTTCCTTATCAAGGGAATGCTGTCATGCGTAATAAAATCAATTCAGGTGAACTTTACTATATTGACCAACATTTATCTCATACAGCTGAAGAGATCAGAAAAGGTACATTAGGCAAAATCGATTATGCAGTGATCGAAGCAGCTGCAATTACTGAAGATGGATTAATTATCCCGACAGGTTCTGTAGGGAACTCACCGATTTTTGTCGAAAAAGCTGAAAACGTTATCATCGAAATTAACACAACAGCACCTCGTGCATACGAAGGTCTTCACGATATCTTTGTACAAAAGGAACAAGGTGAGCGTAGAGAAATTCCACTTTATAACGTAGGCGATCGTATCGGAGAAATCGGTATTAAAGTAGATCCTGCGAAAGTAAAAGGGATTGTTTTATCTGAACAACCTGATATTCCATCACCATTATTTGAGCCAAATGAAGAAACACAGCAAATTGCAAATAACTTACTAGACTTCTTTGCGAATGAAGTAAAAGAAGGAAGATTACCAAATTCTTTAGCGCCACTTCAATCAGGTGTAGGGTCTGTTGCGAATGCGGTTCTTAATGGTATGAAAACTTCTCAATTTAAAGATATCGAAGTTGCTTCAGAAGTTTTACAAGATGGCGTATTTGACCTAATCGATGCCGGGGTTGTTAAGTTTGCAGTAGGTACTGCATTCTCACTTTCTAAGAAACGTGTAGAATCTCTTGCTGAAGATTTAGAGAAATACAAAGACAAAATTATGTTCAGACCTCAAGAAATCTCAAATAATCCAGAAGTAATCCGTCGTTTAGGTGTTATCTCATTTAACACTGCGTTAGAAGTGGATATTTACGGAAACGTAAATTCAACTCACGTAAGCGGAACAAAAGTGATGAACGGTATCGGTGGTTCTGGAGACTTTGCACGTAATGCGAGAATTACAATTTTCGTAACGCCATCACTTGCGAAAAACGGAGCAATCTCAGCAATCGTTCCTTTCGTAACGCATGTTGACCATACAGAGCACGACGTAGATGTAATCGTAACGGAGCAAGGTTATGCGGATCTTCGCGGACTTCCACCGGTGAAGCGTGCAGAAAAAATGATCGAAATCGCACATCCTTCGTACAGACCACAATTACGTGCGTACTTCGAAGAAGCGAAAGAAAAAGTGGGTGGCCAAACACCACACATTCTTGAAAAAGCATTTGCCTTCCACACAAACCTAAAAGAAAAAGGCACTATGTTAATCGAAGAATAATGAATTGAACTAACGAAAAGGGTTACGTTGAATGTAGCCCTTTTTTATTTTGGGATAGAGGGTCTCAGTGCCCGAACGCATTCGGAATTGCACAGAACGGTAACAGAGAACGCATGTCAGTGCCCAAACGCGGAGAAAAATGCATGAAAAGGTAACAGAGAGGGAGTCTCAGTGCCCGAACGCGGAGAAAATTACATGTAAAGGTAACAGAGAGCGCGTCTCAGTGCCCGAACGTAGTGGGAAAAGCATGAATAGGTAACAGAGAGTGCCTCTCAGTGCCCGAACTCAGAGAAGATTGCATGGAAAGGTAACAGAGAACGCATCTCAGTGCCCGAACGCGGAGAAATTTGCAAGGAAAGGTAACAGAGAGCCCATCTCAGTGCCCAAACGCAGAGGGAAATGCAAGGAAAGGTAACAGAGAACGCATGTCAGTTCCTAAATGCAAAGGAGAATGCGTGAAAAGGTAACAGACAGCGCCGCTCAAACTCCCCAAGGTTCTTACATTATGTCAATTGAATGACATTGTGCATTACCCCTTAATCTTACAAGGGATTCCTCCATTTTTTGCCGAAATAAGATTTATCAAACGGTTCGTTTCATAGATTTATAAGGATATGGAGGAATAAACTATGTTAAAAGCAATAACTACCTTACCAGTAGATAAAAAAATCGCAGGAGTGCACTGCCTTCCGTTACTGGAGAACGGTTCCATTGTAATGGCTTGGGACAAAGATGAACAAATATTAACGACAATCGGTGGTAGATTGGAAGCACATGAAAGTATTGAAGAGGCATTAGATCGTGAAGCAATGGAGGAAGCAGGAATGGTTCTAACCTCCGAAAGGATTCCATTTGCCTCTTGGTACTGGGAATCCACTGATTCCTATACAATCTGGTATTTGGTGAGACCTCAAAAGTTTATTCCTTATTCCTTTGAATTTGAAAAATCAGGTTACGTCATCTTTAATTTTGAAACAGCAAAGCAAATGATCTCCAAATTGGAAACAAACCATCAAAAGAGATTGGGTTTGCTGAATTTAGCTTTCGAAAAGGCAAAACAACTCGATTGGCTCGATTGTTAAAACATCTCAATGAATCGGAATGAACAGCTAGTTACCCTGAGCAAACTTTTACAAAAATTGAAACGTCTCACCAACCCAACACGACCAATCAATAGAGTTATCAAATGAAAAAGGAGATACTTTAACGATGAAAAGGATACTTTCGATATGTTTTGCTTTATTATTAGTGAGTTCTTTATTATCTGCTTATGATAGTACGATTAAAATCGAGATAGACGGGGTCGTTCTAAAAAATGATGTGGATCCTGAACTTAAAAACAATCGTGTGATGGTACCAATCCGTGTAATTAGTGAGAATTTAGGGGTCACAGTGAACTGGACAGATTCCGTTGTGATCCTTACGAAAAAGAATTTAAACATTACTTTCAATCTAAAACAAAATACAGTCACTAAAAATGGTACTACTGTTTCCCTTGATATGAACCCTTATATAAAAAATGGCCGCTTGATGGTGCCACTTCGCTTTATTTCAGAAACATTTGGCAGTGGCGTTCAATATAAGAATGGTACAGTATCGATTCAGAACGAGCCATTAGTTATTAACAATCAGAAAGTCGGGGCTTTGCAATCAACAACGTATATGACCATGGGAAGCATCGTCCAACAATTGAAAGTGAATTCTTATATAAAGGACTTTTATACAATCTTTACTGAAAATAAAGTCAAAGCAACTACTGCTCCTGAAAGTTACTCCAGACGATATGAAACTGATATCCCTGGACACTATGTGACGGGAGGACCTTTTGAATTTCTTGATCCAAATGGCCAAAGTATCAAAACGTTTGAAATTTATACTTTAGTTGAAACGTTTCCGGAAGAGATGATAAAGGGATATCCAAAAACCCTTCTTTTTGATGTGACAGAAAATCGATGGTATCTATTGAAAGCTGAGACAGAACAGCTCATTCTTGAATTAATGGATAAAGCTTATACTAATGGACTATTAGAAGTCATTAGTAATAACGTAGCTTAACTCAATCAAAAATCGCTTAGTAAAAATCGTTTCCTACTATTAAATACACCAAATGAAAACTTAAATTAAAACAACAGGTACAGTCAGTAGTGATTGTGCCTGTATTTTTTATTAGCTTTGAAAATTAATGAATTGAGGGGGAGTATGAGGATGGAGATGATTTCTAGGAAGCTTTACGCAGCTTTTCTAACTTCGGTAATTGGATTCTTTATTGCACCGTTCTTTTTCTATGAATTTTCAAATGAATATAGTTTAGAAGCAGGATTAGCGGTAAGTATTTGGGCAGTTCCTATACTTTTTATTGGTGGTGTCTTATCATCACTCGCTATAGAATGCCGTGGTATTAATCAATCGGTATGGTTATCTTATTTAAAACATTTAGGATGTGCATTAATTTGTTCCCTAATTCTTTCGATGATTCTATTTGAATTTATTATGATTCTTTTAATTGGTTTTATTTACGTAACAATATTTTTTACTTTGGATCTACTAACAAAATATGTTGAAGCAAAGGTAAAGAACAAAATGATCTAATCAACTCGATCACGACTTTCGTAATATCGTTGTAATACAGAGGTAAAAGTTTTGTATTATATTATAAATCTATAAATCTGTCAATAGGTTTTCAGTGGTAATATCCTTTTAAAAAGGATTTATCTGGAATTTTTATAGAGCGGAGAACGTTGATTTAATAAGGTTTTTAAAATTGACTGTTATTCCTACCAATTTATGGTCCTATTGTTACAGAATTCGTGCTGTAACATTGGTATTGTAAACGACAGGGAGGAATAAAAACATGAAAAAACTTTTAGCGACAACATTAGCAGCAGCAACATTATTCGGAGTATCATTCACTTCTGCAGACGCAGCAAGTTTAAATAAAGAAGTTAAAATTGAAAACAATCCGCAAATTATGCAAATGGTAAAAGGCGAAAACTATCAAGCAATCGCTTATAAATTAATCGATCAAATTACAGTTCAAAATGGACATATCGATTTAAGCAAGTTAGAAAGCCTAGTGAATAAATCATTAAATGCGACAGATGCTAATAAAGTGATTCAACAACTGAAAGTAGTGCAAAAATCAAATACTACGAATCAATCAGTAGCGAAAGCACCAACAGCACCAGCAAAACAAACAACAACAAAAGCACCAGCAGCACCAGCAAAACAAACAACAACTAAAGCACCAACAGCTCCAACAAAACAAACAGCAACACCTGCAACAAAAGCGCCAACAACAAATACAAATAATCAACAAGTGCAAACTCCTGTAAAACAAGCGCCAACTGCAACTACTAATCAATCAGTTTCTGATTTCGAGAAACAAGTAGTAGATTTAACAAATGCAGAACGCCAAAAAGCAGGTCTTAAACCGCTTGCAATTTACAATCCATTAATGGATGTAGCACAAGCAAAATCAGACGATATGGCGAAAAACAAATACTTTGATCACAACAGTCCAACTTATGGTAGCCCATTTGATCAAATGAAAGCTGCTGGCATTTCATACAAAGCAGCAGGTGAAAACATTGCGCAAGGTCAAACGACTCCTGCTCAAGTAGTACAAGCTTGGATGGACTCACCAGGTCACCGTGCAAACATCTTAAATGCTAACTTCACACACATTGGTGTAGGTTATGTAGCAAACGGTAACTACTGGACTCAACAATTTATTCAACTTTAATAGATAGATAGAATCGCATACAAGAAGATGGTCTTAAGTCGAAAACGGCTTAAGGCCATCTTTTTTATTTGCAATAAAAGCTCGTTGTTCACAATAAACAAAAAACGAACAGATTTAGGCTTTATATTCCTCCAATTCTAATAATAATATTCTGTCATTTCAATTGTTTTCGTCACAATAATACTGTATGATACATAGTATAAATTAAATACTGTACAACATACAGTAAGAAGAGGGAGGTGGGTAAGTGAGTCAATTGTTGAATTCATTAATAACAGAGCTTCGGAGAGGAACATTGACATTAGCGGTGTTAAGTCAATTGCGAACTCCCCAGTACGGATATTCACTCGTTCAGTTATTAGAAGATTCAGGAATCCCTATCGATCAAAGCACCCTATATCCATTACTTCGTCGATTAGAAAAACAGGAGTTGGTGTCAAGTAGTTGGGATACAGCTGAGAGCAGACCACGTAAGTACTATGTTTTAAGTGAATATGGATTGGAAATTTATATGCAGTTAAAAGAGGAATGGATGAAGAATTCAAATGAACTTTACAGCTTATTAAAAGGGGATGATGATAATGAATCTAATTGAGGTTTATGTTCATGAGGTCACAAGAAGGCTGCCGGAAAAAAATCGAGACGATATAGCACTGGAGTTACGTTCAACGATAGAGGATATGTTGCCTGATGATTATCAAGAGGAAGATGTTAAGTCAGCTCTTGAACAACTAGGGAGTCCAGCAAAATTAGCTAGCGGTTACAGGGATTGGCCGACGCACCTGATTGGACCACGCTATTTTGATATATATACGACGTTTCTAAAAATGATTTTGCCCATTGCCGCGGTTATTGCGTTCATTTCAGTGTTTGCAGAATATGTCATTGGTTATGATGGCCAGGATGCTATTATCAATGTTGCTTTGGAGCTTGCGGGATTTGGCATTTGGCGAATGATTGATGTAGGAATGCAAACATTCTTCTGGTTTACAGTTGTATTTGCTGTAATTGAAAGAATGGATAAAGATAAGAGTAACGAGCCATTAACGACGAGCCTGAAAAGGTGGACTCCGGATGATTTAAAAAATATCGCTTATGTTCCGAAGAAAAAAGCCATTTCCAAAGTTGAAGTATTCGGAGGTTTAATGTGGACGGCGATTTGGGCAACGGTTTATTTTTACGCAAACCATCTTGTAGGGATTTATCATGGTGGAGGAGGTACCCTTGAATTCATCATGCCTGCGCTCAATCAAGATGTATTACTTTCATTTTGGCCGATTGTTATCTTCGTGATTTGTCTGGAAATTCTATTGTCTATTTATAAACTAATCGAGGGTCAGTGGACGAAAGGGTTAGCGATCTTTAATGCAGCTTTCCAGTTCATTTCAGCGATTGTGTTCATCATCATCTTAATGAATCCTGATTTAATTGCGGAGAATTTTATTAGCTATATGACTGATTTATTTAAAATAACTGCAAACCAACTGAATTCTTGGATTGTTGGCGTTGCTATTTTCGCCTATATGTTATCTGCGATAATTGCTATATACGATGGATTCCACAAAGCGAGAATTCGATAATAAAGCAAAAAGACTGCACAAGCAGTCTTTTTTTATGGATTCAATGAGGTTCCTACTAAACAAGAAAAGAAAGGATATTCAGCTAAATGGGGAGAATAAGTTAGTAGAAAAGAACTTAGGGGATAGGGGAATAGGAATGAAACTAAGAATAGAATTGTTCGTGGAGAATATAGAGGAATCAGTTGAATTCTACAGTACGGTTTTAGGCTTTACAGTGCCTAAAGTAATTGATAAAAACTACGTACCTGTGACAAATGGGAATGTGGAAATAGGTTTAGCAGAAATGAGAAAATTACCTGACAATCACCCTATTAAAGCGGCTGATGGTGAGCAAAAAGGGTTAGGTGTTGAAATCGTATTAGAAGTGGAAGATCTTCAATCGATTTATAACAATGTCGTTGATCATGGTTATCCAATTCATGCAGAATTGTCAAAACAACCTTGGGGCGATGAGGATTTTAGAATCGTTGACCCAGATGGTTATTATCTAAGAATTACCTCGTACTAAGTTTGCGTCTCCAACCGCAAAATCGGATGGAGGTTAATTTCAATAAATTAAATTGGAGGAACCAATGAAACCACTATTAAATGAAGTTGGCACGATATTTATTCCTGTAAAGAACATTGAACAAGCACGTGATTGGTATTGTGACCTATTAGGACTACCTGCAGATGGAGAAATATTATTTGGCCATTTGTATATCTTGCCGATGAAAGGGACTGGTATTGTATTGGATAGCAAGATTTATTCGGAAGACAATCGATTCAAAACGCCACCTTTTCATTTGAATACAAATGACATTCAACAAGCATATGAGTATATGAAGAGTAAGAATGTAGAATGTACAACTGAAATTGAGCATGACCATTGGTTTAATTTCAAAGACCCTGATGGGAATCATTTAATGGTTTGCAAATGTTAGTAAAATCGCCTGAAGCACTAATTTAGGTTTATTTATTGATAACAAAAATTAAATTTTAAATGAGTTGGATAAGTAAAAAAAGAAAAGTATCAACTACCTCAATATTGTTAATGATATTAACAAAAGGAGGTGTGATACTATGGCAAAAGATGTACTTTGTGAAGTTAATAACTGTACGTATTGGGCATCTGGTAACAAGTGTAATGCAGATCAGATTTATGTAGTAAGTAATAAAGGTAAAGAAGCGTCAAATAGTGAAGAAACAGATTGTAAAACATTTAAACCAGAGAATTAAATTTCTTTAGGTAACCAAGAAGATTGGTTACCTTTAATTATTTATAGTATTGATAATAACTCTCATTTTCATTCAGATTTTATTGAATTTAATTTTTAATCTTCTTTGTAAAGCAAAGTGTATTTGCTGGTTTTGCCAACTTAGAGATAAAATTTGATTTTTTTCGGGTTTTTAATTAACTGAGAATGAGCATTTTCCACTTTCTCTTCAATGTAGTCCAGCGAATAATTACCGAATGGATCTGCTAAATCACCAACTGCCCGGGATAGGTTATCAATCACAACCCTTATTTCCTCAGATTGTCTTTCTACTTCCTTTAAATTCACTTCATCCATGATTTCATGAGCGAGATGTTGAATACGTCGTAAACGTATTTCTTTTGTCCGCACGATATACATCCTCCTCCTGTCAGCACATTCTAATTAAATAATTATATGGTTTAGATTTGTGGTTCATGAGCAATCGAATTTGATTTTTAACAGGGGATTCTCTGAATATTGCCGAATTAAATGTTTATAAGTTAACGGTTATTTGCATAGATGTGTAAAATGGCAGTTGTCAAAATTCATTTAGGGAGGTTGATTATGAAAAAAGCCCTTTTGATTTTAATAGGACTAATTCCTTTTGTTTTAGGTTTTCTAATGAATGTATGGTTGATGCAAAATCAAGATAGTGTATTACCATTTAAATTAATTGGAATTCTCTTTCTTGTTTGTTGGGGATTAATTGGATTCATAACTTATAACTTTGAAAAAACACCATTAAAATCGACCGTAATTTTACATATCCCCGCTTTTCTAGTACTTTTATTAATCATGTTTCAAAACATTATATTACATCGATCTTGGTCCAATTTATTGGGATGGGCAACTCAATTTTATTATTTACCATTACTCAATTTATCTACCACTATTGAAATGCTTTTACCCTTTAATCTAATAAATGTTTGGATGACATGCTTAATAGCCTTTTTACTTATGATCGCTTCTTACTATTTAGGCTGTTACTTAACTAAATTTCGCAGCAAATAAGAATACATATGGTCTGAAAAAGGATTGTGAGTTATGAAAAAAGTAAAACGAATTTTTAAATGGGCATTCATCCTGCTACTCATTTTAGTTGGGTTTATTTATCTAAATAATTCCTCCTTATTCACGAAACAACGTGATGGAGAGCCATTATTACTCGCACATCGAGGAATGGCTCAGACTTTCCCAATGGAAGGGATCACAGGTGAAACTTGCACAGCTGAGATCATTTTCGAACCCGAACATCCTTATTTAGAAAATACGATTCCTTCCATGGAAGCAGCTTTTGAAGCTGGTGCAGATATTGTTGAGTTCGATATTCAACTAACAAAGGATGGCGAGATTGCCGTTTTTCATGATTGGGGATTAGAGTGCCGAACAAATGGAATAGGACAAATAAAGGACTATACCATGCAAGAATTAAAGCAATTGGATGTTGGTTACGGCTATACGGCAAATAACGGAGAAACCTATCCTTTCCGTGGTAAAGGCGTGGGACTTATGCCGACAATTGATGAAGTCTTGACCCATTTCCCTGAGCAATCTTTTTTGATTCATATCAAAAGTAATGACCCCATGGAGGGAGAGTATTTAGCTCAGTATCTCAATAAGCTTCCAGAAAGTAGGCTAAGCAATCTAGCTGTGTACGGTGGTGACAAACCAATTGCTGCTTTGAAGGAAAAGCTACCTGATCTTCGCGTTATGTCGAAGGAAACTCTCAAAGCTTGCCTGATTCCTTATTTAGCGGTTGGTTGGACAGGATATGTTCCATCTGCTTGTGAAAACACACAGCTGCATATTCCAGAAGCCTATGCCCGATATATGTGGGGATATCCAGATAAATTTTTAAATCGAATGGATAATGTGAATACAAGTGTCATTCTCGTAGCAGGTGATGGTGGGTGGTCTGAAGGCTTTGATCAAGCGCTTGACTTAGAACGTCTTCCTAAAAATTATTCTGGAGGTATATGGACAAATCGCATTGATCGTATTGCTCCATTATTAAATAAAGACAATCATATTTCTAAATAATATCCCTGATAGGGTAAGACCATAGAGTTGCTATTGCAGCTCTTTTTCTTATTTAACTCTAGTGGGCATTTATAAGTGTTATATATTTTTTGCACAAGATAACTTTGGAAAACGGTTTTGTGAAGCTTATCGAAAGTACAGTTCCATAAGTACAAAAGATGTTCCTAAATGAAAGTTTAGCGATCAAATCATCACTCATAGTAAAACCATCATTTTTCATATAAGAGGAATGATGGTTTTTTGATTCAACAGATTCTTTCTAAAATTTTATTGAATGATCAAAAGGATTTATGAATTCATTGTGTAATTAATTAGAAAACGAGCGAAGGGGTGGTAGTTTGTTTGAAAGGTTTTGATGATGCATTTAAGGATTTAGAACGACCATTTGCTTGGTTACATTTGGATGCGCTCGATGCGAATATTCAATACGTGCAAAAACAGTGCGGAAATCAACAAATCCGTATTGCGACAAAGTCCGTACGTTCGATTGAAGTACTCCGCTATATTCAGCAACGATTATCAAACTGTAGTGGCTTCATGTCATTTACCGCAAGTGAAACCCTTTATTTACTAGAGCAAGGATTCGATAACATTTTAATAGGTTACCCAGTGTATGAAGAAAGAGCAATTGAGCAAATCGGCCAATTAGTAAAGCAAGGACGGAAAGTATTTTTTATGGTTGATGATATTGCTCAAGCAGCACTTTTGCAAAAAATTGCTTCTCATCAAATGATCACATTTGAAATCTGTCTCGATATTAATGTATCGACGGATTATAAATGGCTTTATTTTGGAACGAAGCGCTCTCCGATAGATTCACTAGCTAAGTTAAATCGTTTAGTGGATCGGCTTCGTCAATTACCAAATATTAAAGTAACAGGATGTATGGCGTATGATGCACAAATTGCAGGGGTAACGGATGCGACCAATGCATTGTTCGGAATGAAAGATCGCTTTGTGCGCGCCTTAAAGAAGCGTTCAATAGAAGGGATTACAACATTACGCCAACAAGTAGTGAATTATTTGCGGGAAAGATTTGAGATTGAAATCGTGAATGCTGGCGGGACAGGTAGTATGCATTTATTAAGTGAGGCTCCCGATATAACAGAAATAACGGTAGGCTCTGCCTTTTATGCACCTGCATTATTTAGTAACTATCAGGACCTTCAATTACAACCGGCTGCCGGTTTTGCCTTACGCATTACGAGAAAATTTGCCCACAATGTGGTCGTTTGCCATGGTGGTGGTTATATTGCATCGGGTGTACCAGAGAATGACAGGTTACCTCAATTTCTAGAGCCGGATGTGTATGCATACTCTTCATTAGAAGGAGCTGGCGAAGTTCAAACACCGATTATCGTGAAAGGGCGAGAGCATGAGATTGGTGATACGATTTATTTCCGTCATGCAAAAGCCGGAGAACTGTGCGAGCGTTTTAATGAATTACATACGGTTCGCCAAGGTTCATATGCTGGTACTTTCAATACGTATCGGGGGGATGGCAAATGTTTTCTATAAACAATTTTCAAAAAGGAATATGGACAAATTAGTCCAATCAGTATACTGCACAACCGGGACATGTCTATTTACCAAAGACCATTGATGAAGTGTGCGAAATCGTGAAGCAACATGCAATGACGAAAAGAACGATTCGTGTTACAGGGGCAGCGCATTCTTTTAGTCCAGTAGCGTTACCAGAGCAGTCCGCCATGTCTTTACATTTTCTACGTGGGTTAATGGAAGTCGATGAAAATAAACAAACTGCAACCTTTTATGCTGGTACATATTTGCATGAAGTGGGCCCGTTACTTGAACAATACGGATTTGCTCTTATAAATATGGGAGATATTCATGAACAGTCGCTGGCAGGTGTGATTTCTACTGGGACGCATGGGACAGGTGTAACATTAGGATCGTTTTCATCGATGGTAACAAAGTGGGGCTTTGTAAATGGAGAAGGAGAATATATTGAGCATGTACGTGGAAACGATGACTTATCGAATGCGTTAGCTGTTTCGGTTGGTTTACTTGGCATTCTAGTAACTGTAACCATTAAAGTCATTCCACTTTATAGTTTAGAATATTTGTCAGAGCGCAAAGATTTATATGAAGAGATAAAGAGTTTTTCGCAAACGATTCGTGAAAATCGTCATGTGGAGTGGTATTACTTTCCCGGAAGTGAAACGATACAAGTTAAAAAGATGAATATGGTGGAACCAAAAAGGCAACCAGCACTTTCCAAAAAGATAGATGAACTACAAGTTCAATTACTTGAAAACAATCTATTTTCAGTCGTGTCAAAACTTGTGAAGTTAAAACCTACACTTGCTCCTTCAGTTAGTAAACTTAGTTCAAAGTTAATCAGCGAGGGAAAACGTGTAGGACTAAGTTATGAAATTTTCCCTACTCCACGTACGGTGAAATTTGTAGAAACCGAATATGCGATTCCTCTAGAGCATTTTGAGGCATGTATAGAAGAAGTGCATGACGCATTTTTGCGTCGTCAGTTTGATGTGCATTTCCCTATTGAATGTAGGACAACTGCTGGTGAACAAGGGTTTTTAAGTCCAACACAAGGGAACGAAAGTGCATTTATTGCGTTTCATATGTATAAAGGAATGAATGAAGAACCGTACTTCCAATGGTTACATAGTGTACTCGAGCGTTACGGAGGTAGACCACATTGGGGGAAGGTCAATCGTTATGATGCAAGTAACATTGATAAATTTTACCCACAAGCACAAAAGTTTAACGAAATCAGGAAAACACACGATCCACACAACGTCTTTTTAACATCGTATTTTAAGAGGATTTTTGAGTAACGTGAATGGGCAAGTTAAAGCTTGCTCTTTTGATATTAAGTGTAAATGTATGTGACGAATACGACCATCTTTGAAACATTCATTTAAAAGATTCTTAGTTGAATATAAACTATTAGTGAGGAAAAAATATGCAGAATAACTCCAATCAATCCAATGTTGGATATACAATTTTTAAACCTACAGGAGTACGACATGAATTTCCTAAAGTTGATTTAGTGAATCAGCAAGTAACGTGTGTTGTTTTATATAATGAAGAAATATATATGACCGTTATTGTTGATATAAAAAATGATACAGTACAAGTCCAAGGGGACGTTGATGAACTAGGAAATAAAAGTATGGATAAAGACTCTTATATTGACATGTTTAAGCACTGGGCAAAGGTTTTTATTGAAAAAAAAGTATATAATCCAACTGATTATTTTGATGAACTAATAAAAAATCAATCTTAAACTTACGAGGACGTTAATCAAAGAAGTGATTAATGTCCTTTTTTGAATTGATTAATTGAATGAAAGAAGCAGTTTAGTCGAAGAGGTAATTGATAAATAAATGTAGAAAACTTAAGCTAGGAGAATACTTTTATAGTGGGAGAAAAGATAATCGTCTGATGTCTGTTCCATTATTGTGTATTCTGAAGCATGGTCCACAATCTTGCGTAATTCTTAAATTGCATCTATACAATATTAAACTAAGGCGAGGAGTGAAATGATGAAACTACTGCTTACATCTGGAGGCATCATAAACAAAACCATACATGAGGCGCTAGTTGATATGCTGGGTAAGCCAATTGCTGAATGTAACGCCCTGTGCATCCCTACTGCGATGTATGGACACCCATGGGTTGGCCCTGGCGTGAAAGCTTGGGAGTTTATCAGTGGAAAAGATGAAAATCACATGGTTGACTTAGGTTGGAAATCCGTCGGTGTGTTGGAGCTTACTGCCCTTCCTAGCATTGACGAAAACCGCTGGAAACCACTTGTTCAGGAGGCAGATGTACTACTGGTGTCAGGAGGCGATGCGCTTTACCTGTGCCACTGGATGCGCCAATCAGGACTAGCAGACCTTTTACCGTCACTGAACGCAGTCTATGTGGGAATGAGTGCTGGGAGCATGGTGATGACGCCTAACATAGGGGAATTCTTCGTTGGCTGGACTCCACAAAGCGGAGGTGACGCAACTCTGGGACTCGTTGATATTTCGATTTTTCCGCACCTGGATCACGAGATGCTACCGGGAAACACGATGGCTGCCGCAGAGAGATGGGCATCTGGAATGCAGGGTCCTGCGTATGCAATTGACGATCAAACCGCAATCAAAGTAATCGATGGAACGGTCGAAGTTGTATCTGAAGGGCATTGGAAACTGTTAAAACCTTGATTAAACTATAAAACCATGTTTCATTTGGCCACGCTCATAGTAAGTAGGCATACACTTACACTACAAGCCAGTATAGTAGATAAAGGTATTTGGATTATGCTAAAGAACAGGTTATTATCTTTGTGATATCAAACTAAAAAGTAATGGGTGAGACAGTTGGAGGATATGTTTTACTATGAAATCGTTTGTTGTAGTTGTAGACAAAAATTCAGAGTATATGAGGGCTCATTAAAATATAAGCTATTCAAAGAAAAAACGAATAAGGTTTTTCGTTGTGAAGAGTGTGAATCAAAAATACGCATGGATGCAATTAAAAATTTCTTATCATACTTCAACTAGCAAAGGCATTAATCCAAGAAAGAAGGATTAATGCCTTTTTTTATTGAAGTTATACAAACAAGAGAAGCGCTAGTTGAATGCTTTTAATCTTAATCACTGATGATATAGCTTAATAAGCGAACAATAATTCAAACGGGTTACATAGGCCCTGTGTTTATTTAATTAATTCCTTATATAAAACATATTTAAAGGCAGAAATTTCATCTTCAGACAGTTTACCTTCAAGTTCAGACAATAATTCATTCTCATTAATGGAACCGTTTTGTGCTTGTTCCTGAATTTCAAGTATACGATTCACGCCCACTTTTTTTATTAACACACGTGTTGCGTCTTCCTTCGTTTGGAAGGGAAGGGTATCCGGATTTGTATTTGCTACCTCGTTTACAATTTCTTGAACCCTCGGATCGTTCTCAATATAGGATTTTATTTCTTCTAGAGTTTCGTTATCTAAGTTCGCTTTCACTGTTTCAATTATCTTTTCGGAAGCGATATTTGTCCCAAAATGCCACACAGCATAGCCGGCTGCTCCGAGTAAAACAAGAAAGATGACAATACCTGTTAAAAACTTTTTCATCAACTCACTCCTAACTCTTTGAATATAGCACAACTTTTCAAGAACGACGAAGAAAAGATGTTTTCAATTATTGGTTTAATTATAGTATTAGAGGAACTAGAGTAGAAGTTTTTAAAGGTATAAAAATAAATTACAGAAAAGGGGAGGTATTGTAGTGAATCAGAACAAAATCACCATTGTTCAGTATGATCCTAAGTACGCTGAACAAACAGTGGAAATGTGGCGGAATAGTAAGGAAGAAGCAATCGGTCAGAAAGAAAGTCATAGCTTCGAAAGTCACACTTATTTTTTAAACCACATTTTACCTGAGCAGTTTCAAGTAGAGGTAGCGTTAATTGGAGAAGAGGTAGTTGGAATGATTGCCTATAATAAGACGGAAGTAAATCAACTATATATTCACTTAGATTATCAAGGAATGGGTATAGGTAAACGATTATTAGATAAAGCAAAAGCACAATCAAGTGGAAAATTAACGCTCAACACGTTTGAAGTGAATATAAATGCGCAACGATATTATGAGAAAAATGGATTTAACATAATGGGTAGGGGATGTGAAAATGAAGAGAATTTAACTGATATTCAATATGAATGGACATTAGAATCATAATCTAATGTAGAGGTAGACCATTTTTCGTATTGCTTTCTGAAAATTCTACAATTTGTTATTATGTATTTGTAAGCAAAGTAAACAGAGGAAACAAGGGGGATTTAACATATGGAATACATAACTCTAAATAATGGGGTAAAAATGCCAATTGTAGGGACAGGGACAAATACTTATGGCAAAGAAAATAACGACTTTAATGGTACCTTAACAAATGAAATTCCAGAACTCGTATCAGCACTTGAGTTGGGATACCGCTCTATTGACGGAGCAATTATGTATCGAAACGAAGAACTTGTCGGAAGAGTATTGGCAGAAAGCTCAGTGCCACGAGAAGAGCTATTCATTACAACAAAGATTCCAGCAAAAGAAGAATATATTTCTTCAAAGGAAGCAACTCGAGCAGCGATCGATAACAGCCTAAAAAACTTCCGAACAGACTATCTTGATCTATATCTGATTCATTTTCCTATCGAAGACAAAGAACAACTGAAAAACACTTGGGAAGTCTTAGAAGAATACTACGAAGCGGGCAAACTAAAAGCAATCGGTGTGTCGAACTTTCAAAAACACCATCTAGACGAATTGAAAGAATTCGCTAAAGTAAAGCCAGCTGTGAATCAAATTCAAATTAACTTAGTTGAGCCTAACAAAGAACTTCTTGCGGTATTAAAAGACGAGGGAATTACACCGGTTGCATGGAAACCTATGAAAATCGAAGATCATCAAAAAGAAGCTTTGGATGAAATCGGTAAAGCCTATAATAAAACTGGTGCACAAGTGTTATTAAGATACCAAATAGAGCGCGGTATAATCGTGATTCCGAAATCGCACAACCCTAAAAATCAAGCAGCTAATTTAGATATTTTCGATTTCAAATTAACTGCAGAAGACGTAGAAAAAATTGAAAACTTATAAGTAGGTAATCCTTCATCCTAGAGATATGAATCATGTCGCTAGGACGAAGGATTTTTTGCAAAAAAGGACGCTTTTCTATAATTAGAAAAGTGTCTTTCTTTATGTTTGGAGGCAGAAGATTCTATTTCTATATTCCCCCAAATGTTTAAACTACTAATTTACAAGTTCATCTTTTCGTCAAAATTAAAGTATTTACTTTGTTAAAATAGTAATATAGAATACTCAAAGTAAACTACTTTAATTAGAGTACATTAATTCGATAAAAATAAATGAACAAGAAAGAGGAACGAATAATGCCATTCAAAAAATTTATGAAGCTTCAAGGCTTTGGTGCATCTGTATTTATGGGTATTTTTTATGCAGTTGCGATGCTATTAATCTTTTTAATAGGTTATACTGCTTTACCTGGTAATATGGATCAATTAAAAATTGCCATCGTAAATGACGATGCAGGAGAATCTGGTGCACAAATTGCCGATCAATTAGGAGAAAGTCTTCCATTTGAAATTCAGTCAAATTTATCAAATGAAAAAGCAATGGATAAATTAGGAGATAATAAATTAGCGTTAGTTATTCATATTCCTGAAAACTTTACAGAAAATGCTCAAACAGGGCAGTCAGCTCAAATTGATTTCACTGTCAATGAGGCATCTGCTACAATGGTATCATCTTCAATGAAATCGATTGTAACGGAAATCAATAATCAATTAGGTGCAAGCTTCTCAACACAAACAGCTAAAGGTATTTTAATGAGCATGAATGTTCCAGAAGAACAAGCTGCTCAAATGGCACAACAAATTGATCAAGCCTATGTTGGCAACTATGTGATAACAAATGATGTACCAGATGGAATGCACAACAACATGCTACCAATGTTCTTAACAATGGCTTGTTATGTAGGTGCAATGATTGCTGCGATGCAATTAGTACAAGCGTACAAGCAAAGTCGCGGTCAAGCATCTCGCTTTAAATTATTCGGTTATGTGCAAATCTCTGCATTGATTATTGCAGTGGTCGCTTCTATTTTTGCCGTAGGAATTGCATTCTTAATTGTTGACTTAAATACTGATATACTATTTAAAGTGTTTGGCCAGCAAGTACTGCTATATATGGTGGCGTTTAACTTCTGTGCCATCTTTACATTCTTAATTGGCGAAGCGGGTATGATTTTAAATATCCCTGTGTTACTAACACAAACAATTGCAAACGGGGCTACAATGCCACGTGATATGATGTATGGGTACTATGATGTGGCTTCATATATCACACCGATGTACCATTCCGTTCAATCCTATTTTGCGGTCATGTTTGGTTCAACAGAACAATCACCGTTTATATGGGGTCTAGTATTAGTAGGAGTTGGCGCAGTACTAATTAACATCTTAATCGTTACATTTCTTCATAAAAAAGAGCCAGTAGCAAAAGAAATACTACAATAACATCAAGAGCTTCAATCGAATCATGATTGAGGCTCTATTCATTAAGGGGAGATATATATGTCAATCCAAATTTATATTTTGAGTAAACTGATCGAGGAGAATAACTATCCATATAAGCTAAAAAAGGAGCTTTCAGAGCCAATTCCATTTGATAAAATTGGGAAATTGTCAGAAAGTAAGTTGTATTACCATTTTGAATCATTATCGAAGCAAGGGTATATTGAGCCAGTTGAGGTAATCAGAGAGGAAAACCGACCAGATAAGCAAGTGTTTGCGATTACTGAAAAAGGTCGTGACATTCTTCCTCAAAAGATTTATACCCTTTTTGAAAAAGGCAATACGGTTACAGATTTTGTTGTAGGACTATTCTTTTTACGGTTTGTTGATAAATCCCGCATAGTGCGTATTTTAGAAAGTAAGCTAGATGACCTACAACATAAAATGAATAAACTGAAACTCGTTTATGAACATATCGAAGTGGACGATGAAAAAGCACCGATGATTGAAATTACAAATGATTACTTGGTGGACAGATTGAATGGGGAAGTAGTAGCTATTCAACGGATCGTTGAAACATTGAAGCAAGAAGTAAAGTAGATTCATGTACGCTAAGGAAGTTTGAACTGAAGAAGCTATTTAGTGAGTGTTTTATGCCCCAAATTTCCTCTTGAATACCAATGACAAAGGGGACAGTGTACATACCTGTCCCCTTTGTCTCTATAGGATATTGGCTTTTTGATCTAGATTTTGAATGGATCGTTTCGCTTGTGGACGGTGATGGAACAGATAATAAAAAGTAGTTGATAACAACGTAATGATTCCCGCTACTGCATACATCATGCTGTAATTTACGATGGAAGCAACCAGTCCCATAAAATAAGAACCGAATCCATAGCCTAAGTCGAAAAACAGTAAGAATGTTGCCATTGCGATACCTCTGCGATGGATTGGGGAAAGCTTTACAGTAAGTGCTTGAAAACACGAAAATAATGCCCCATAACCGATCCCCATTAGTAAACCAGAAACTAAAACCATCTTTCCAGAATGAGATTGACTTAACATTAAAAGACCAATTCCAAACAATAAAATAGATGGATAATACAAATAATGTTCTTTATATTTATCAAATGCTTTCCCGACGATTGGACGAAACACAACGATCATCATGGCAAACACAACGAAAAATAGACTTGCTACTTTAGTTTGATGGATTTCATTAGTAAAGGAAGCTAAAAATCCAGATAAAGAGCTATATGAAAAGGCAAGTAAAAATGCAAGTAATGAAATCGGTAAAGCTTTTAGTTCGATAAAATCACTAAAATGCATTCTCTTTTTATCGGTTGGTACTGTGTTCTGAACTAATACAGTGCTAATTTGCTTTTGCTGTGAAGCTCGCATAACCACTGCAAAGAGGAGGGAAAGTGCTGAAATGATACAGGCAACTACTAGCAATACTGTAATGTTCTTGTCTTTCCATAGAAAAAGACCGCATGCTGGTCCAATTACCATCGCAAGACTCATGAACATACTAAAATAACCGACTCCTTCACCTTGTCGCGAAGTGGGAATAACCGACGATGCGATCGTCGTAGTAGCAGTTGAGGCAAGCGCGTAGCCCATTCCATGAATAAATCGAATTGCTAGAAAAATTACGATGCCCATTGCACCGAAATAACAGAAGGAGGCGATTAGAAAAAGGCCTAAGCCGACTAATGCTATTTTCTTGCTACCAAAACGGTCTACCCATAAACCGGAGAAAGGTCTGATTAAAACAATACCCAGGGAATAAATCGTGATGGCCAAGCCCATCTGTTGTTCGTTCCCATTTAATATATCTTTTACATATAAGGGGAATGCTGTCGCTAGAATATAAAAGTTTAGTGACACAAAAAAGTTACTTAAACACACAAAAATAAAATTCTTCGTCCAAATTTTCTCTTTCACTTATTTCTTCTCTTCTTTCTTACATCAATCATGATTCAAATTTAACTTATTGATTATATAGTTAAATAACTTTTATGTATAATTATAATTATTAATAATCATATTAGTTTAGCTAATGTAAAGGGGATTACCATGAATTTCGAACAGTTGGAATACATAAAAGAAGTAATTGAAACGAAATCCATGTCGATTGCTGCTAAAAATCTACATGTTACACAATCTGCAATCAGCCAATCGATTTCATTATTAGAAAAGGAATTTGGCGTTCAATTATTTAAACGCTCAAGAAATGGAACGATTCCAACTGAAGAAGGGAAAAACATTATTGCGAAAGTCCTTGAAATATTAAAAAAAGCAGATGAATTAAAAGAAGAGGTTCAATCTTTAAATACTTCCTATATCGGAGAATTAAAGATTGCCACTGTTCCAAGTGTATTTATGACGTATTTACCTAAGGCACTAGTTAAATTTAAAAAGGATTTCCCACAAATTAAAGTAACGATTATAGAAATGGACAATAAAGATGTAATGGAAGAAGTGAATCAAAACAAAGTAGATTTGGGCTTAATTGCTCTATTTAATACTCTTAAACACACATTTCCTGAACATATTGCTTTTCACTCATTTCAAACACAAGGAACTTTTCATGTGATCGTTCCGAAAGATTCTGTATTAGCTTTTAGTAAAGAACTTCAGTTAATGGATATCCGAGAATACCCATTCGTGATATACGGGAGAAACTTCTATAAAAATCTGATTGAGGAT
>DATMFE010000337.1:0-2778 GCA_035556295.1 Ureibacillus sp. | reverse complement strand
AGAACAACAAAAAGAGGATATGAAAAATGACAATTGAATCAAATTTTAAGGTGGCAGAGGTAATTCGTTCACGCAGAACAATTAAAAAGTTCAAAAAGGATGCCATTCCTTTAGAAACGATTAAAGAATTATTAGAGATTGCTGTTTGGGCACCAAACCATAAAATGCGTGAACCTTGGCGTTTTATTGCTTTTTTAGAGGATGGTAAGGAGCAACTCATCAATATTTTGAAAAGTGAGAAGGAAAAAGGGAAGTTCCCAAGACCGATGAAACCTGAAAAATTGGAACAATTACTTGCTGTACCCGTATTCGTTGTGGTTGTAATGTCTGTTGATCCAAGACCAAACATCTATGAAGAGGATTATGCAGCAGTAAGTGCTTGTGTTCAAAACTTACAATTAGCTGCTTGGGAACGAGGAATTGGAATGTTATGGAGTACAGATCAAGTGATGTATAATCCAACCTTCCATGAACAAATTGGTGTAAAGCCAGGTGAAAAAGTTGTGGGAATTATGCACATGGGTTATCCAGAAATTACACCTAGAGCACAACAACGAACCCCAATTGAAGATAAATTAACGGTGATCACGAGTGCTAATCAGCTTGAAGGTACGAAATAAATAGAACGATTTTATTAAGTGCAAGCGCATGGCTAATAATAGTTATGCGCTTATTTTCTGTTTCTATGTTTCAATACTTAGGGGAGTTAAATGATAAAAGGTAAGATTTTTTGAAAAATCTCATCGATAATATCCGTATAGAAAATATCAAGTGAATACTTCATATGAATGATAAGATGCAATTGTAAGGAGGGAAATGGATGTTACAAGAATTTAATCATTTAATGGAATACATTGAAAATCATTTAACCGAAGAGATCTCTGGGAAGGATATTTCAAAAATTGTCGGTCTATCGGAATACCATTTTAAACGGATGTTTTCATACATTGCTGGAATGTCATTAAATGAGTATATCAAAAATAGAAGATTATCAATAGCGAATGTGGAATTGATCAACGGTGCAAAAGTCACGGATGTTGCCTATAAATATGGTTACCAATCGATTGAAGGATTTTCGAGAGCCTTTCGTGAGTGGTGTGGATTTTTACCATCTGAAGTGGCGAAAACTAAAATTCAAAAATCATTTCCCAAATTGACATTCATTATGGATATTAGAGGAGGAGTATCAATGGAATTTAAAATAGAACAGAAACCGAAGTTTAATATAGTAGGTGTATCAAAAAGAGTGCCGATTCAGTTCGAAGGTGAAAATAACGCGATCATCGAGCTTGCCCAGTCGATTACAGAACAACAAAGAAGTGAAATGCATCAACTTGCTGATGTATATCCACATCAAGTATTAAATGTATCTTATAATTTTGATGATGAGTATTTGGAGGAAAAAGGTTCCTTAACACATATGATTGGTTTTGCAACGACAAAAGAGAATCTTTATGATGATTTAGAACAACTTTCAATTGAAGAGTGTTTGTGGGCAATTTTTCCGAATCAAGGACCATTTCCTAAGACGTTTCAAGAAACCCATGCGAAAATATATTCAGAATGGTTGCCATCATCAGACTACGAAGTTCTGAATTTACCTGGAATTTCATTTACAAAGTACAATGGGACAAATGAAAACGTATATAGTGAAATTTGGATGCCAGTGAAGAAGAAGGATAGAGGTTAATATGGGCAAACTAAATTAAAAATTATATCCATATAACAATTATGCGGAAAGCGAATGTGAGAATATTAAATTGAATTTGAAGCACTTCATTCTATTAGAGAATGAAGTGCTTTTACTATTTTCATTTTTTTCTAAATAATTTAAATATTATTATAACTATATAACTTATTGACACTTAAAATTAATTCAACTAGATTTAAATTAATCGATATATATAGTCCCTATCTTTATGAAATTACAGAACTTTAAATTTTTGTTTACTTTACAAGGGGGCAAGGGGTTTGAAATTTTTAATTACGATTGTTGGTTCATTGATTGTTGCATTTGCCTTTAATTTCTTTTTAGTACCCTATGAGATATTAAGTGGTGGTATTAGTGGGATTGCCATTTTAATAGGATTAATTACCCCTTTTGATATTGGTTTAATGAACTTTCTACTAAATTTACCTTTGATTATTCTCGGATACTATAAGCTTGGAAAAACAATAACGGTGAATACTCTTGTATGTGTATTTTCATTATCATTTTTCCTATCTTTGCTGCCAGTCGTTCCATTAACGGATAATATTCTATTATCTACGATTTTCGGAGGAATCATCGCGGGTGTTGGCGTTGGTTTTATTTTAAAGTATTCAGGAACTTCAGGTGGATTAGATATCATTGCCATAATCATTTCTAGATCTAGTAATTTTAGCGTAGGACTTTTGCTTACGGGGATGAACGGAATTATCGTTCTTATTTCCGGCGCAGCATTTAACTGGAATATTGCCCTTTACACATTACTTTCAATCTATTTATCTGGATTAGTGATTGATAAAATCCATACAAATCACACGAAAGTAACGATGCAAATTGTTACGACAAAAGGTGAATGCATCCGTGAAGATTTATTGAAGTCCATCTACCGTGGAATTACCATCACAGAAGGTTATGGTGGATATACGCAAGAGAAAAAGCACATTTTAATGATGGTCGTTACACCATATGAAATGTCTCAAGTGAAAAGGATTGTCCGAAGTCACGATGAAAATGCATTTATAAATATATTTAAAACAGTTGAAGTCGATGGTGTCTTCGCTAACAATTAA
>DATMFE010000336.1:0-84135 GCA_035556295.1 Ureibacillus sp. | reverse complement strand
ACGTGGTGAGATAAAGTTGCTTCACCACAGTTTGGGCAAGCTACCATACCAGGTACAGATAATTTGAAATGCGTACGACGCTTTCTTTTAGCAGTTTTAGAAGTTCTTCTAAATGGTACAGCCATTATTGGCACCTCCTTACAGATCCATTATTCATCTGTTTGATCAAAATACTTAGCTAAATCAGCTAGTCTCGGATCTACTTTTTGTTCGCCAATTTCCTTTTGACGGGCAACATCTTCATCTGTTGAATAACTCCAGTTTTTGCCACCTTGCACTTGTCCTTCAGAACCTTCTTTGAACACTTGCATTGGAATTTCAAGAAGTATTAACTCCTCTAAAACTGGTTTCATGTCGATGACTTCTCCATCAATATAATGGATATCTTCTTCATCACTGCCTCGAAGTTCCGGATCAATCCAACTAAAGATTTCAACGGTATCAACGTTAACAGGATATTCAACATCTTCCCATGTTCTAGCACATGGTAATGTTAAAGTTGCAGTCAGGGTAAATTGACAAGTCATTTGCGATGCACCGAATGTACAGTGCCCTTTTACATGTACAGGTGAAATATGGCGAATTTCATTGTTTCGCTTTTTTATTTCATCTAACTGTACTTCTGTATCAATAGGCATCCCATTTTGGCGATACTTTGATAATTCATGAATAGACCATTTCATTCATTCATCACCTCGAGACAACAATGTTGATTATATAATGTGAAAATATAGATGTCAAGTTATTTTCTTGTCACCACTATAAAACCTATACTATAATTTGGATAATCCAAAAGATTGGGAGTGCAAACTACTGATGAAAGCAGTTGGCGTTGTCGTTGAATATAATCCATTTCACAATGGTCATTACTATCATATCAAACAATCTAAAAATAAAACAGGTGCTGATGTTGTTATTGCAGTAATGAGCGGACATTTTCTCCAAAGAGGAGAACCTGCACTTGTTGATAAATGGCACCGCGCAAAAATGGCCCTTTTAAGCGGAGTTGACATTGTAATTGAATTACCCTACGTGTTTGCTACGAGCAAAGCTGAGACATTTGCTAATGGTGCTATTCAGTTACTATCCGCGATGAACTGTGAGACATTCGCTTTCGGAAGCGAGGATGGAAATATTGAACCTTTTCAAAATACATTTTTATTACTTCAAGAATTTCGTACAGAGTATAACGAACTGATTAAACAGTTTATGTCGAGTGGGAATAGCTACCCGAAAAGTTTATTTGAAGCATATGAACAACTTAAACAAAAAAAGCCTCAATTATACATTGATTTATCACAACCAAATAATATATTAGGCTATCACTATATTGAAGCAGTTCATACATTAAAAAGTTCCATTAAACCTGTCACCATTCAAAGAGTTCAAGCAGGCTATCACGATGACATAAAATTAGATTCTTCCATTGCAAGTGCAACAGGTATTCGTAAAGCTTTGTTTGAAAGCAGTTCATTGAATGAGATCACTCAATATGTTCCAAAAACAACTTATGACCAATTAGTACAATGGCAAAGTACCTACCACCAATTCGTCAACTGGGAAGCGTTTTGGCCATTATTACGTTTTACTATTACTAGGTATGTCCCAAAGGACTTAACCCAATTTGCAGATGTTTCAGAAGGAATAGAATATGCATTAGTTAAGTATGCAAAAATAAGCGATACTTTTACTGATTTTATGAATCATATTAAATCAAAGCGGTATACATGGACTCGTCTTCAACGAATGTTAACACATATCTTTACGGGAATCACAAAAGAACAATTACATCAATTTCATTCCCCATCTTACATCCGATTACTAGGGATGACAGTGAAAGGTCAACAATACTTATCTGAAGGAAAAAAGGATTTCCATCTACCACTAATAAGCCGTGTAGCCCAAACAAAAGATTTATTATTGCAAATGGATATTCGTGCTACTGAAATCTATACACAAGGTATTCAATTATTTTCAAGCAACAAAATAGACGGAGATTTTCAAACTCCGCCTATCAGAATATAAACATTATTTTACTTTTCAGGTAACTGTTCTAAATATGCTAGAGCATCATCAACTGTTTTCACCGGTACGATTTTCATATTCGTACCTATTTTTTTTGCCGTCTCAACAGCTACTTCGTAATTTGACTTGATATCCGGGTTAAACTCTCGCATAGCATCAGTAATTTCATCATCAGGAGCAAAGAATATTTCCATTCCATCTTCATGTGCGGCTACTACTTTCTTATCAATGCCACCAATTCTTCCTACTGTGCCATCTTCATTCATTTCCCCAGTCCCTGCTACTAAGTAGCCTTTTGTTAAATCTTCTTCTAATAATTGATTTAATATTTCTAGAGTAAACATAAGACCCGCAGATGGACCTCCAATTTCTTCAGCATCAACATTCACGTTAGGTTCCGTTTTGATGGATTTGCTTTGTGAATAGGTAATACCAATACCAATTCTTTTTGGTTCACTATTTGGGATTTCTTTTAATGTTAACGTTTCGTCTATTAATTTATCTTTCCGGTTAAGAACTAAATGTACTTGCTCATTTTCCTTTTTGGCGCTTAAAATTGCAGTCAATTCTTCAGCTTTATGGATCAGTTGACCGTCTATTTCAACAATCTCATCACCAGGCTTAACTTTACCATCTGCTGCACCTTCCGACAGAACATTTAGTACGGTAATCCCATTATAGGTCACTTCAAAAGGTCGTTCTGCTTTTTGAAATGCGACATAAAGTGCGTTAAATTGTGAATCTGTCATAAGCTTTAATTGGCGAATATTATATTCTTCCTCATCTTCTTCTTGCTGACGTACATCATCCATCTCTAGAATATCTTGATAATCATTAAAATAAGAGAGTATATATGTAAGTGGTGTTGCTTGGAACATTGCTACTGTCATTAAACTAAATGTCCCTTGATCATCTGTATCTCCATCTAGGACATTGACAAATTTGCTAACATCATAGGCGCTTCCTGGTTTCATGACATAGTAATCTAAACGATAAAAACAAAAAATAAAGATAAAAATAATCAACACTATAAAACTAATGATTTTTTTCATTGATGGGCACCTCCATTTTCTGATGCTAGACTAAAAATTTTTGCAATTGCATATATTAGTTTATCACTTCTTTTAACAACATTCAGTACAAGTCTTCAAGGTAAATCTAGTGAAAATCCGCCAAAGATTACTAGTCAGCATGTCGAAAACATAACTCTATAAATCTAGGCAATTTATACGTTATAAAAACGTATATTATTTGGACAAAACATGAAAAGAGCTGGTGTATATTCCTCTAGTATATTTATTCATTTGTATCGGTTTAATTATTTTACTATTATTATTCCCTGGTGTCGCTCATCAAGGGACAGACTTAGGCGTCAATTTATTTATGGATGCTTTATTTCCTTATTTGTTGCCGTACTTAATCTTGACACAATGGTTCATACGATTAACTCCAAATAAGCAAAGTACTACTTCAAGATTACAGTTATACTTAAAAACATATGGGATCAGTGCTTTAGGGGGGTTTCCTACAGGCGCAGCTACTATTGCCTTCTTAAAAAAAAGCAAGCAAATTTCCCCGAAAGAAGCAAACGGACTGCTAAGTATTTGTCATAGTCCAAGCCCATTATTCGTTATTGGGTTTGTAGGGTATGACTTATTAAATGATACCATGTTTAGTTGGCGCTTTTTAATTTTATATCATCTTGTTTCATTGGTCATTTTATTTCTCTTTTATAATAAATCTAAACATGAACCATTACCAATGAGTCTCAATACAGCCGAAGTAAAACCTAAATCAATACAAAATCCATTTATTAGCAGTATTAAAGACAGCGTGCCAACCGTTTTAGTTGTTGGCTCTACATTAATCTTTTTTACAACAATTTATACTGTTGTCATGCATACACTATCAACATTTATTCCTAATATACATAATAGTTTAATGCTTTTAACTGCAGCATCTCTAGAAATGACAAACGGCCTAAAAATTGCATCACAGCTTTTCTCTAGTGAATCAACGATCCTCTATTTACTGTTAGCAGCATTTTTAACAACTCAAAGTTTAAGCATCCACATGCAGGTAGCCGTACTTGCAAAAACAGAAAGAATTTCGTTACGTCCTTACGTTGCCCTAAGAGTGATTTTAGCAATTCTTATTCCTGCTCTGTATTATGTATTCTTTTTAATGTAATGATAAAATGCAAAAAAGAAGTCGTCGGAAATCAAATTGAGACAACCCTTCGCGCCTAGTTTACTGCGGCTGCAAAGACTTTTAATGCATAATGAATAATAAAAGAAGGGGTTGTCTTGAAAGTATCACTTTCATGGCAACCCCAACTCTATTATAATAATCTATTTTGAAATTTTTCTACTAATGCCTTTTCAACAAGGGGCGGTACTAATCCTTCAACTTTACCGCCATATTTTGCAACTTCTTTTACAATACTAGAACTTAAGAAAGAATACTTGTTTTTTGTCATGATGAAAAATGTTTCAATCGATTCATCTAAATAACGGTTCATCGATGTTATTTGCATTTCATATTCAAAATCCGATACAGCTCGTAAACCCCGCACGATTGCAATCGCATTTTTAGATCTAGCATAATCTATTAATAACCCAGATGAAGAGTCGATTCGAACATTTGGTATAGTACGAGTTACTTCTTGTATTAAAGCCATTCTCTCTTCTAATGTAAATAAAGGACTCTTTGAAGAATTGTTTAAAACTGCTACATAAACGATATCAAACACATCAGCAGCCCGTTTAATAATATCAAGATGTCCATTGGTAATTGGATCAAAACTTCCGGGTACTACTGCGATTTTATCAGACAATATTTTCTCCCTCTTCCCCATAATTACTATTTCGAGTAAATTGACACAATCGAGCTTCCGTATGTTTCTCTTCTATGTAATGTAAAAGAACCATAAGAGTTCGGCAATTCTACTTCCACTGCATGCTCACATACAATGATTGCCCGATCTGTAAGCTTATCTCCATTTATTAAAGTTTCAACTAAATTATATAATTCCACTTTTCTATATGGAGGGTCAACAAATAGATAGTCAATTTGGATATCACGTTTTAATAACCCCTTAACAGCACGTGTAGCGTCGGTACGGAACAACTCAGTATGGTCCTCATAACGACATTTTTTTATATTTTCCTGTAGCATTTGAAAAGCTTTTCCGTCTTTCTCAACAAAAATTCCTTTTTCTGCACCCCTACTTAATGCTTCAATGCCTAAACCGCCACTTCCAGCAAATAAATCAAGTGCTATGCCACCATCAAAAAATGGACCTATAATATTAAAAATGGACTCTTTTACTTTATCAGTTGTAGGTCTAGTTGTTGATCCCGCAACTGCCTTTAAAGGCATCCCTTTTCTTTCACCAGCAACAACCCTCATTTAAATCACCACTTTTCATTTATTGTAGTGTTGTAATAGGTGAAATCAAAATTTCATTATTAGTTTTTTCTATTTCTACTAAAAATAATCGTTGTAGCCATGATTCTTCAATATATCTTTTTCCCATTATTTCTATAAAAGGATTTGAGATCGTGTCATATCTTCTTTGGTTAAATACATAAAAATTGTGGCCTTCTGGAAAACGGAATTTTCTAAGGTCACTATTTACATAATAACCATTTGGACCCTCTGAAACCTCGTATCCTAAACGAGCCAACATTTCACCTGAAGAATAGTAAAGTAAACCGTATTGATAAACAAGTTTCACATCATTAGCATTAATTCCATCAACAATTAACTCACGCTCATCTGAAAATAATAAAGGATATAAATCCTCTTCAGAAAGATTTAAAGTAAAGAAATCCGTATGCATTTTCAGTACTTCTGAAAGTGCATCATCTAACACTTCTGATGTAATTTTTGTACCTTCTAAATCTTTAATCTTTTGAACCCATTTTTCTAATTGTTTATCTGTCATTTTGTCGATGATTTCATTGACTACTTTTGATGACTTAGTTTCTCCTGATACTGAACCTGTAATAAAGGCTGCCACAACTTCTTTCAACCAAGCTGGACTATCTTTAAAATCATATAACGAATCGATTTGATTGAATATCACACTTTGATTTATTCCTTCAATTGTCAGATCGTTAATAAATAAAATTCGTTCACCTTGTTCTTTTAAAAGATTTTCTCCATGTACAATTGATACATGATCATCATTTAAAAACTGTATCGCTTTTAACTGTTCTGTAAGTTGTTCAGGAATTTCTTTTGTTGAATAGATGGAAATAGTATCAGTTGAAAGTTGTTCTTTCATATCATCAGATTGAAAATACAGCTCTTTAACATCTCCCTTCCCACTGAACATAGCATAATTTACTAATGAGAGAGATTGTTGACCAATTAGTGGTAAACCAGTAATCCATTGACCTGAAATTTGACTATCAGTTGAAATATGTATAGTTGAATAAGAAACGGAACCATTATTTAAAGAAACAAATATATCTTTCAATAATTGTTTAGATTGCAATCCACCATCTAAAGGAATCACATAGGAAAGAGACTGAGATCTCGATTCTCCCATTTCAAACTTTGTTTTATCCTCACTTAATCGATCGCAAGTTTGTTCACTTTCTAGAAAACACTCTGGGTTCACGGCAAGTAGTGGCCACTTAATGTCGATTTTTTGATTTGGTAGATTTTTAAAATGCTGTCTAATATCTAAGCTATGATCTCGGTATTGAATTTCGATTTCTTGAGAGTATGTAAATTCACCTTGGCCAGTCTCGAGTTTATCCGAGTAGACTTGATATTGGAAAAACAATAACCCACTAACAATTAAAAACAAAACAATAAAAAAGCTAACTGCATATTTCATGTGCTCAAACCTCCTCCTTCATGGTACTATTGGTACGTGAAAGGATGTGTATTGTATGATTCAACAATTTATTGAATTAGGACAAGGTTATGGAGATATATACGAACTTTGCGAATTAATCCAAACAAATGAAAAAAGATTCCATAATGCATTTTTAATTATTTCAAATAAAGGTGAACAAAAATTAGCATCACTTGCAGTGGCATTTAAGCCTGTTGGTGAAAGTAAGTTTATGCCCATTTACATTTGTCGTGAAGGCATTCCCTATGATACAGAAAAGCCTTCAAAACGAATCGAAATATTTCAACAAGCATTAGAACAAATAGGTAAAAAGGCAATTCCAATGGATGTAAAACATTCTTCCAACTATTCTGAAACAGCATTATTTTATAATCACTTAATTGGAATATTACGAATGAATCACTTTATTCCACCGATGCAATAGCTCGTCGATTATAGACCAATTTTATAATCGTATTCTTTTGCTTTATCTGGTTTTGCATTTTCAAATTCTGTCTTTAAAAATGGTCGATAGGACGGAGCAACGTCTTTCACAAAAGGAAGGCGTTGTATTTTACTTATTGCCATTTCAATTTCTTCTCGATTACAATAAAGTACAACATATTTTAACTTTCGAGAAATATAGTGGACATTACCATACTTTCTCAAAGTCTTTGCATGTTTAAGCTGGTTTACATATACAATCAGGCCTTGTCTTTCCTTCAATTTGATTCCCTCATTTCTTAATTTAAAGATACCATATAGTTATTTTTTATAGCAACAGAGTTTAGCTGACAGGATAATAGATTTTCCGTTATAATCATCTTTATACGATTATATATAATATATTATAAAACATGGTAAGTGGAAAACTTAAAATGGGTTTCAAGTTAGACATCGCTAAATTCGTAATTAGTTAAGGAGGCCTTTTATGGGAAAAAAAACTAAGTTAGCTCTTGCAATAGCTGCAGCCAGTGCAGCAGCGTGGGCAGGAAGTAAAGCTGTGTTAAAACCGCAGAAACGAGAAGGTAAAGATGTATTACAATTTGATCGTCCAATTGTACTTGCACATAGAGGAGGCTCCCATTTAGCTCCTGAACATACGAGACCTGCATTTGAAAAGGCATACGAACTTGGTGTTGAAGGTTTTGAGGTAGATATACGTTTAACAAAAGATGAGGAAATTGTTGTTTTCCATGATGATACAGTTGATCGTACTACAGATGGTACAGGTTTTGTAAAGGATTTTACATTAGAAGAATTAAACCATTTAAACCATGGCTATAAATTTATAGATTTAGAGGGAAACTCTCCTTATCAAGAAGAGAAATTGCGCGTAGTCACATTACGTGAATTATTAGAAGATTTTCCGAATGTATATATTAATATCGATATTAAAGATTCACCTGATACTTATGAAGGAAGTTTAATGCCTTCAAAATTATGGCGATTGATCGAGGAATTGCAAGTACAGGATCGTGTTGTTGTAACAAGTTTCTATAGTGAACAAGTAGACCGTTTTAATTTATATGCTCAAAATAGGGTTGCTCTAGGTGCTGGTGAAACGGACGTACGAAAAGCTTTCGCAGCATTTACTAGTCAATTTGGTCATTTATATCATCCGAAAGTAGATGTATTTCAAATTCCACCTAAACTTGGAGTTGTTTCACTCGATATGCCGAAGTTTATCTCCTATTTAGGGAATTTAAATATTCCAGTACATTATTGGACGATTAATGATCCTGATTTGATGGAACGTCTTATTAAACGTGGTGCGAAAGGAATAGTAACAGATCGCCCTGATATTGCTGTTCCTTTACTACAGAAGTTACTAGAAGAATCGGATTCAAATAACGATCAAGCATAAATTGAATAAAGTCATGTCACTAAGTATGTTGCATTGATTTCAAAATGTTTCGTTGACAATTGAAGCACCAATTGGGTTTTAGTCAATTTTGATAATAAAAAAGAAAGGGTTGTCTAGAAAATTACTTTCTAGACAACCCTTTATATATTTATCATGATTAAGCTGAGCAAGAACAACTACCGCCAGAACCACAACCACTTCCACAAGATGAACCTGTTGCAAAAAATGGATTACTTACAGGTACTTTTACCGCTTCAGATACCGATTTACCAATAATTAAACTAATTTCGTCTAATAAGTCTTGATAATCATTTTCTGCGAGCTTAAATTTCGCAATGCGCTCATCTAAATCTAATTCGCGCTTAATTTTACGTATTTCTTTCATAATTGTACTATAGTCGGGATGATATTTACCAAATCGTTGTACGTCTTCATATTGCTCTTTCATTTTTGTGAAAGTAGCGATTTTTTGCACGAGTAATTGGTCACTATATACTTTAGAATACGCTTCACGTAAATTTTGTGCTTGTTCAGAGGAAAGTATCATGGAACTTAGTCGATCAGTTTCATCAAGTACTGTTACCCATTCAGAAGTTATTAACATCTTTACTCCTCCATTCATCTATATGATAGCAGATTTTTAGATTGCATGGTAGTTCAAAATCTTTCTAGTACATATAGTTGAATAGAGAGAATTTATCCCATATTTAATTTAGATTCAAGTACAGATTGAACACATTCAATATCAGAAAAGTGTATTTGTGTTTTTCCAATCGTTTGTGTATTTTCATGACCCTTACCAGCAATTAGAATGGTGTCACCTTTTTTTGCAGAAAGGATCGCTTTTGTAATAGCATCTCCACGATTTAGAATACTTTCGTATTTTTGGGTTGATAAAAAACCTGCAGCAATTTGGGAATTGATCACTTCTGGATCTTCACTTCGTGGATTATCAGTGGTTAAATAAATCATGTCTGCATATTTTGATGCAACGGCACCCATTTTTATGCGCTTATGCTTATCGCGGTCTCCGCCGCAACTAAATACGACGATTAAGTCACGTTTTGTTGTTTTCTTTAAAGTTTGCAAAACAGCTCTTAAAGCGGCTTCAGTATGGGCATAATCTATATAGATGTCTAAATTCAGGTTATTGTTAATATATTGAAGTCTTCCAATTGGTAAACTTAAGCCTTCTGCGGCATGACAGACCTCTTCAATATCAAAACCAAGTTCACTAACTGTTGTTATCGCTGCAATTGAGTTTTGTAAATGATGGTCACCTACAAATGGTAAAGTAAACACCTTTTGACCCTTTTTACTCTGTAAGCAGCATGTTGAAGAATTGTTTCCATCTGCAAGTAATTGCAATTGATAATCAACACGATTTCCTAAACCAAAGTATACTTTCGGTTTCTTTGCCTGTAACCCAACCGTGCGACAAAATGAATCATCACCATTTAGTACTAGACGTTCCGAAAGAGTTGCTAATAATTGTTTTGCTGCTTTATATTTTTCATAAGATCCATGATCTTCAATGTGATCTTCTGCTAAATTTAAAAATACACCTATATTAATGGCACAATCATCTAGCCGGTGTTTTGCAAGTCCCATTGAAGATGCTTCTAACACCGCGTACTGAACACCTTGAGAGACACCGTATTGGAAAATTTTATGAAGGTGCTTCGGTTGAAGAGTTGTTAATCGTTCGAACTTTAAATCGATTTCTTTGCCATTAATAAATACGCCATTTGTACCAATCACCATTACTTTTTTATGTAGCGATTTTAGAATTTGACCGATGAAATGACTAACTGTTGTTTTACCATTTGTACCCGTGATGGCAATAACCTGCAAAGCCTCAGCAGGAAATCGATTCAATTTTGCAGCACTGTAAGACATAAATTTCAAACAATTTGGTACCCAAATAATTGGTACTGGAATACTTAATTTGTCTAATAATTTTTCATCTTCAATGACAACACCAATTGCACCATTTTGTATAGCTATTTCAACATATTTCATCCCGTCATCATTCGTGCCTTTTCGAACTACGAATAAATCGCCTTCTTTTACATCTTGTGCATAATCCTCTATACCAAGAACTTCTATTCGAATGGAACCACCTTTAACTGTACACGGCCAGTCTTTTAAAAGCTCTGCAAGTTGCAATGTGTCACTCCTTCTTTTCCTTATAGTATGCCTAGCTTGAAATCATGACACAATTATTTGAATAAGAGGAAAGAATATATTGACAACTTTCAACATAAAATGACGCCCATTCGGTTATCGTAAAGTTACACAATTCAATCATTTAGGTGTAAATAAATATAGGTTTACCGAGAGCTTGACACAATGTTGTCATTGCATGGAAGAAAATTTTGCTCTATTATAATAATGAGCGTATACTATGTACGATTTGCTAAAGGAGGATTTATAATGTATTTTGAAAACAAAACTCTTGAGAATATAACTGTTGAACAAGAACTACTTGTAACTGTTATGGAAAAGCATGGATTAGAATGTCATGGCGGGTGGGATTTTGATCGTATGGCTTTTGACAAACGCTTTGATTTAAAAGAAGGCCGTTACTACCTACGTGTATTTTGCGCAGCTGTATCAGGTGATGTAGGAAACAATACTGCCATCTTAAAAATTCAAAAACCTGCTCTTGGTAAATACTACTATCCACACGGTGTAGAATATGACGAAAATGAAGAAGTATTCCCTGTACATTTAGTTAAAGAATGTGAAGAAATTTTATCTAATATTAAAAACTTATTCGCTGCACATGGAGTACAAGCTTAATTCTAGTAATATATTAAAATAAATGGAGAATTTGTCTAAAATGACTCATTCTTCATTTTTTTTGCATAAAAAGATGTGTCTTAAATCTCAAGGCACATCTTTGTTTGTAAATGATACTTATATGAAGCATCTGCATAGATATAAATGTAATTTGTAACAACTAATCGTAATGAAAAAGGGATGTCTAGAAAGTGTTCTAAGACATCCCCATATTCTTTAAAATCCAAATATTGCTTTAATAACTGAAGTCGTTTCACCTGGTTCAAATAGTATATAAAGAAGAAAGTATACCATGACACCTGTAATTGCCACGAAAAACCAAATGATACTTGTAATCGGACCGATGCGACGGTGAATTTTCAATTTATTTTTAAATCCAGTTAATAAGCTAACAATTCCAAATACAGCCCCTGATGTAGCTAAAATGATATGGAATACTAAAAAGAAGGTGTAATAGCCTTTTAATTCTAGAGGTCCACCAAAAGCTGTGTTTCCAAAGAACACAGTTCTTGAAGCGTAAATTAAAAAGAATAACAATGCTGATACACCTGCAGCAAACATGACTTTTTTATGAGCTTCAATATTTTTTCTTGTAATTAATACCCACCCAATAGCAACTAACACAGCACTGATTACGATAAAAGAGGTACTAATTGTTGGTAGTATAAAGGAAAGTGACATTCAAACATTCTCCTAACATTTGTTTCATTCTCTTTATTAATGTTGCTGACTTTGTTTTAATGCTTGGTATTCTTTTAAAGCTTTTTGTGTTATTTCATCCTCATTATCACTATGTTCCTCTTTCCACCATTCTCGGAACACTTTCCATAAAATAACTCCAAAAATAATTTCTTGAATTATTTTCATTAAAACTCCACCAGACTGTTGATCCGCAAGTAATGACATCGATCCTGGGAAGAATAATTGTGGTCCAGATAAGCCTAAACTTGATAATGTTCCAACAGGTACACATAATTCCATCGCTTTTAACCAAGTTGCACCGTCATAATATGTTGCGTATAATGGTTGTCCAGCAAAAATAATCAATGCACATGCTGGTGTTATTAAAACAGCATTTGCAAGTATATAACCAATTTTATATAGACTTTTCATTTTCGGTAATTCTTTTACTGGATTCATTAATGGCCAAGTCATAAAAAACGCTGATAAAAACAATATGAAAGTAAAAATTCCATGGAAGGTTTCATCTAACTTGATTGTGTCAAAAATGCTCGGTAAATGATAAAGAGAAAACATTAAAGCAAATATAAACACTGCTACCACAGGTTGAGTAAATACTTTAAAGATTTTTCGTACAACAGGTGCGTTGACAACCACTCTCCATATCCACCAAGGAACTCCCTTTATTACCAAGATCGGCACAAGTAATAATAGTAGCGCCATTTGCGTCATATGCATAGTAAATAAAATATGTGATAATAAATCAACTGGTGATCCAATTACAATATAGAGGGATAGCATCGCTAATAGAAAGTAAGTAGCTTCACTCTTCTTTAAAGGTTCACTAACCTTAAAGTCTTTTCTCCACTTTACTGTTACCAAGAAGTAGACAACCGTTAAAAATACGATGACTCCAATTAGATACGGACTCCATAATGCTTGAAAACCGAATATACTTAACGGCATTTTGAGCTCTCCTTTAAATTTCAATTAGTTATATTATAGAACGCTTACATCTTAACATCAATGAACGAACTATGACAATTAACACACTTATACTTAAAAAATATTGAGCAAATCCTTACAATTCTTTGTAAAAATCATGCTAAAAGGCAAAAAAATAAGTGTAGATAAGTTGTGTAACAACCTACCTACACTTATTCACGCTTATTTTCTTACCACCAAATAATTGTTAAGAAAGCAAGGAAGAATGTAAATGCAATTACTGCACCCATCCATACGAATGTGTTAATAATACCGATATGTGCAGCTTTTTTCTCACCCATATGCATGAATGAATATAATTGTAAAACTACTTGAACTCCAGCTAGTAGTAAAATGATTGGCTTAATAAAGTATGGTGAAAAATCTGCAATTACTACTGCAAAAGCAATAAATGTGAATAAAATCATAATCGCAAAGTTTACAACTTGTTTACGCATTTCTACCGCATTTTTACGGCGATCATATTCGTATTGTGCAACAGACTTTTCTTGAACATGTGTATCGTGTCCCATATTATCCTAGCACCCCCATTAAGTAAACTACAGTGAAGATGAATACCCAAACAACATCGATAAAGTGCCAATAAATTGACGCTGCGAAGAATTTAGGCGCAGTATATAAGTTTAATCCACGTTTAATATTACGGATAATTAAACCAGTAATCCAAACTAAACCAATGACTACGTGTAATCCGTGTGTACCCACTAAAACATAGAATGATGACGAGAAAGCTGAATGAGTAAATCCAAAGCCTTCATGTACTGTATACTCATAGAACTCGGAAATTTCAAGACCTAAGAATCCAAGACCTAATAGTACTGTAATAGCCATCCAAATAATAACACCTTTGGCATTATAGTTTTTCATATGGTACATAGCATATACAGATGTTAGTGATGATGTTAATAATAACATTGTCATAACGAATGCTAAAGGTAATCCTAGTAATTCAGCAGCTGTAATATCCATTCCAGCTGGACCTTTATCTTTTAAAGAAAGGTAAGTAGCAAATACGCTGGCAAATAATACGATATCACTACAAATGAAAATCCAAATTCCTACGAATTTATTTTTTCCTTCCATCGTTGCTTGTTCAGCATGATCTGGCCAAGATTGTGGGGTAAATTTAGTATTAAGATCCATTATTTGTTACCCCCTTTTCCATATAATGATTCTTCCATTGCGATAACTTCTTCTTTGTGAACATGGAAACCTAAATCATCTTTAAATGAGCGTGTAAGCATACAAGCTACTGTAATACCTAAACCAATGATGATTACAGGAACTGACCATGAAACGTCATCTGGATGATGTAATGCACCGAATGCTGCAATAAACATACCAATTGACATAATTAAAGGTAAGATAGATCCGTTTGGCATATGGATATCACCAAGTGGTTCAGCATATGTCATACCTTCTTTATTTCCTTCTTGCTTTTCAATCCAATATGGATCATATCCACGTACAAGTGGAGTTTGTTTAAAGTTGTAGAACGGTACTGGTGTTTGAATAGCCCATTCAAGTGAACGACCATCTTTCCAGTAGTCGCGTGTATTAAGTGGTTTAGACTTAATAGATAATAACATGTTAATTACTAATAGTAATACCCCAATACCCATCATGATAGCACCAATTGATGAGATGAAGTTAAATAGATCCCAACCTTGATCTGCTTGGTAAGTGAATACACGACGAGGCATACCCATTAAACCAAGGAAATGTTGGATAAAGAATGTTAAGTGGAATCCAATGAAGAAGATCCAGAATACTACGAAACCTAATTTTTCGTTTAAAGCACGGTTGAACATAATTGGCCAATAGAAATGAGTTGCACCAAAGATTGCTGTTACGATACCACCAACGATTACGTAGTGGAAGTGAGCAACGATGAAATATGAATCATGTAATTGGTAGTCAAGTGGAGCAGTCGCCTGCATTACACCTGTTACACCACCAGCTACGAATGATGGAATAAATCCTAATGCATAAATCATTGGAACTGTTACTTTAACCGAACCGCCCCAAATTGTAAGAATCCAGTTAAATACCTTCATACCAGTTGGTACACCAATCGCCATAGTAGCAACAGCGAAAATAGCGTTAGCTGTTGGCCCAAGACCTGTAGTAAACATGTGGTGAGCCCAAACCATGAATCCTAAGAAACCAATTAAGATTGTTGCGAATACCATTGAAGAGTATCCGAATAAACGTTTACGAGCAAATACCGGAATGATTTCAGAGAATAAACCGAATGCAGGTAATACTAAGATATAAACTTCTGGGTGTCCGAAGATCCAGAATAAGTGTTCCCAAATAATTGTGTTACCACCCATAGTATGATCGAAGAAGTTAGCTCCAAACATACGGTCAACTAACATGAAGAATAATCCAACTGTTAGTGGAGGGAATGCGAATAAAATTAATGCACTTGAAAGTAAAGATGTCCAAGTAAATAACGGCATACGCATAAACGTCATACCAGGTGCGCGCATTGTAATGATAGTAACGATAAAGTTAATACCAGAAATTAATGTACCAGCACCAGAAATTTGTAAACCTAATACATAAAAGTCAATACCATGTCCAGGTGAATATAAAGATAAAGATGCATAAGATGTCCATCCAGCATCAGGAGCTCCACCCATAAAGAAAGACAAATGTAAAAATACTGCTCCTAGGAAGAATAACCAGAATCCTAGTGAGTTTAAGAATGGAAATGCAACGTCACGTGCACCAATTTGTAAAGGTACTACTGCGTTCATAAACCCGAATAGCAATGGTGTCGCTGCTAAGAATAGCATTGTTGTACCATGCATTGTAAGTAATTCATTAAAAAGACCTGCGGAAACAAAATCATTGTTTGGTACCATTAACTGAATACGCATTAATAACGCTTCAAAACCAGCAATTGCAAAGAATAATAATCCTGCAAAGAAATACATATTTCCTAGTTTTTTATGGTCAACAGTTGTTAAATAGTCCCAAAGAGTTGCTCCAAAGCCCTTTTTATTACCAATTGCAACAGAGCTCACAACTTTAACCTCCTCTATGTTTCGATCAATCAAGTTCTAATCATTATTTTGTTTGATTTAGTTAACTTGAAATAATAGTTAATACAATTCATATCATAACATCTCATCACACTTAGATGTGTTGAGAACCGTTTAAAGAATTATTTTTCTACAGATAAGCCTAATAAATAATCAGCAAGCGCGCTAAGTTCTTCATCAGAGAATTTTCCTGGCTCGTAAGCAGTCGCCATTATGTTACCTGGTTTAAATTCTTCAGGATTGTTAATCCATTTCATTAAATTCTCTTTGTCATGTTTCATAAAACCAGCTAAGTGACTACGATCACCGAATGAAGTTAAGTTTGGCCCCATAGCAGCACCAGAAGGCATTCCAGTTACTGAAGAAACTGCGTGACATCCTAAACAGTTTGCAGCAAATGTTGCTTCACCTAAATCAGCTGAATCTTGAGATGCAGTTTGTCCTTCAGTAGCTTGCATTGAAGCAACCCAAGAATCAAACGCTTCAGGAGCTAGTGTTTTAACTTTGAAATCCATTAAAGCATGTGATGGACCACAAAGTTCAGCACATTTACCATAGAATACTCCGTCTTTTAGACCTTCTGATTCTTCATCGAATACTAAATAGAACTTATTAATGTTATCTACGTTAGTATCCATTTTCCCACCAACTGATGGAATCCAGAATGAGTGCTTAACATCAGCAGCTTTTAAGTTGAAGTATACTTTTTCACCAGTAGGTACAACAAGTTCTTGTGAAGTTACAATTCCTAAATCAGGATAATTGAACTCCCACCAGTATAATTTAGCAGTAACATCAATAGTTAATGCTGTTTTATTTCCATTTTCATCAACTTGTTCCATTGCAGCTACATCTCCAAATTTGTATGTAGTGATAAGCGTTGGAACAGCTAAGATTAATAATAATACGATTGGAATTACTGTCCAAATAGTTTCTAGTACGTGACTACCTTCAACTTGCTTTGGCATGAAGTCCTCACCTTGTTTAGAACGGCGGAACTTTAAGAAAGCGTATATATAAAGTACTGAAACCACAATTGTAACTAGCGCCATAATCGTAATAGAGAACAGCAATAAGTTAAATTGTTCTTTCCCTACTGCACCAGCTGGTTGAAGTGTAGAAATGTACTCTTCACCACAAGCAGAAAGGAAAACTGTCATAACTGCTAATAGCGAAAACAGACGCCATTTTTTAAGCCCTTTCATCATAGCTTAATTAAACCCCTCTTTCTTTGTTGTATTTTTCATGTGTAACTAGGACATTGGTATTTGCATATATGTGAATTCTATTTAAAGAAGAATTCCTAAAAATTATTATTCCTCAAATAATATAAGCTTTTAAAACTTACCACAATTTCATTCACAACTTTAGATGATTTGTACTATGACTCAAATAAAGATTGCAAAAATAATCATGAATACAAAGATGATTGTTAAATAATTTAAAGAATAAATGAACATTTTGGATGCCCATTTAAGATCATCTTTTGTTTTAAAACCACTAATAGCAAGGACTAGCCATCCTAGATTCAACAATGTTGCTAAGGTTATAAATATTAAACCTAATTCCTTTAACAAGAATGGTAATGGTAGTAACAATAGAATCCAAACAAGCATAGATACTTTTGTTCGTTTAAAACCCTTCACAACAGGTAGCATTGGAATATTAGCGGCACTATATTCATTTTTTCGTCTCATAGCTAACGCATAAAAATGCGGAGGTTGCCATGCAAACATTATTAAGAACAGTGCGAATGCCCCAAAACTTAAAGAAGGTTCTACCGCAGCCCAACCTATAACAGGTGGAATTGCACCAGAAATACTTCCAATAACCGTATTGCTGACATATTTTCTCTTTGCCCAAATAGTGTAAAGCAATACATAAGCTACTATACCAATAAGTCCCCACATGCCGGCAGCAAAAGATGCCGTAAATAACAAAATTTCACCTACAATTAAGAATGAGAGGGAAATTGTCATAACGACACTTGGTGAAAATCTACCTGTGACTGTAGGTCTTTTACTTGTTCGCTTCATTATTGGGTCGATATCTTTGTCTATGTAATTGTTCATTGCCGCAGATCCACCAATAATTAACGCTGCACCAATGATTGTGTAAGCGATTAAATCGAGGTGCTGTAAAAAGTGACCGCCTGTAAACTGAAACGCTAACCACATTCCAGTAAATGTAGTAATCAAATTAGAATTTACTATTCCAATCTTAATAAGTGCAAGAAAATCTCTAATGAAAGATTCAGTTTCAGGACCAGTTTTTCTAGCAGTACTGACAATCTGGCCGTTAGACATTTAATCCCTCCTTTCATTTTTGTAAGCATATTCCGCTAACAATAACTATATCGAAATTCTTTGATGATTTCTAGATATTAAAGTGAAATTTCAGAGATTAGGTCGAAATAGAATGTTAGTGTGTAATATAAACACAATAAGTCTATAATAAACCATTTTGCAGTAAATTTTGTGAATCCTTCCTTAATTGTTTGTGAACAATTTGTGAAATAGGGAACCTTCTAATTAAGTATCCTTCGTTTGAAGTTGTCATTTGTCATTTAATTCGATATCATCTAAATGCAGAGGCACTTTTCTTAGTGTTCATAGATAAAGTAGGTGGCACATTACATGCAATATAAACAAAGTAAAATATTAAAATGGGTTGCTGTTCTAACTACTTTTGGAATGTTGCTTATTCTATTAGGTGGAGCACTCGTAACAAAAACAGATAGTGGATTAGGTTGTGGACGCCACTGGCCAGGTTGTAATGGCGAGTTAATTCCATCGGAAATCACACCAGAAGTATTAATTGAATTCTCACATCGTTTAACAACAGGTTCAGTTTCAATCCTTGTGCTAGTTTTATTTATTTGGACTTGGAAAGCATTAGGACATATCCGTGAAGTGAAATTTCTAGGAGTTCTTGCAATCTTCTTCCTTGTTGCTCAAGCATTAATTGGTGCAGCACAAGTATTATGGGGCCAAGGTGACTTCATTTTAGCCTTGCATTTTGGGATATCTCTAATCTCATTTGCGTCTATCTTGTTACTAGCTATGATTGTGTTTGAAGTAGATACAAAATTTGATGCAGATAAAGTACATATTGGTAATAAGCTAAAATGGAATACAATTGGTGTTACACTATTCTCATATTTTGTCATTTATACAGGTGCACTAGTCCGACATACAGGATCTAGCTTGAGCTGTGCTGACTGGCCATTTTGTGATAACAGTCAACCATTCTTATTACCTAGTGGAATGTATCAATGGGTTCAGATGGGACATCGAGTAGCTGTTCTGACGATATTTATATGGATAGCCTATATTACTTGGCATGCAGTAAAACATTATAAGGAACAACGTGTAATCTATTGGGGTTGGATTGTCGCCTTTACCCTTGTAATATTACAAATACTTGCAGGAATGCTAGTAGTATTAACAAAGTTATCATTAGTTGTATCGTTATTGCATTCATTGTTCATTACATTATTATTTGGTTTATTCTGTTACATGATTTTACTTATCGCACGTAGTAACCAAAATCAAAAAAATAATAATTAGGTATAAAATGTGGAATTCTAAAATTTAGGGTTCCCCATTTTTTTCATTTTCAATTATGTATTACAACATTTATTTATCTGGTGAAAAGAACTTCATAAATAGTAAAGTGGAAACAAAGCTTTCTTAGCCTTGTTTCCACTTTACTTTTTCTTTTATTCTACTTCTATTAATAAATCACCTGTCGAAATGGCATCCCCAGCTTGAGCATAAACTTCTTTTACAATACCATCTTTTGGTGCTTGAACTGTTGTTTCCATCTTCATAGCTTCCGTAATCATTAAGTGATCGCCACGTTTCACCGAACTTCCTTTAGAAACAACCACTTTTAATACCGTTCCTGGCATCGTTGCTCCAATTTGATTTGGGTTACTTGGATCTGCTTTTAAAGTAATTTTACCATCTACCTCTACGGTTAAATCTTGGATGACTAATTCACGGGATTGCCCATTTAACTCAAAGTAAATTATACGGGTTCCATCATGTTGTGGCTCTCCGATTTCGATTAGCTTTATGATTAACGTTTTACCTTTTTCAATTTCAACTTCAATCTCTTCTCCCAGTTTTAGACCGTATAAGAATGTCGGTGTATCTAATACTGATATGTCACCAAACATATCAGTAGCTGCTAAATATTCTTCAAACACTTTAGGATAGAGGGCATACGCCAGAACATCTTGTTTTGTAATCGTTCGATTATATTTTGTAGCCAATTGAGTTTCGATTTGTTCAAAATCTACGGGTTCCAGTAGTTCTCCAGGACGAACTGTAATAGCATCTTTGTCTTTTAAGATAACCTTTTGCAGTTCTTGTGGGAATCCACCATGAACCTGACCTAAATAGCCTTGGAATAATTCTACAACTGAATCTGGGAAATCAATCGACAGTCCTCTTGTATAAATATTTTCTTCGTTTAGATCGTTTTGAACCATGAATAATGCCATATCCCCTACTACTTTTGAAGAAGGTGTCACTTTGACAATATCTCCAAACATAAGGTTGACACGAGAATACATTTTTTTCACTTCGTCCCAACGGTCACCTAAACCTACTGCTTTTGCTTGTTGTTGAAGATTACTATATTGTCCGCCAGGCATTTCATGTACATAGATTTCTGAGTGCGGGCTTCTCATTCCACTCTCAAAGTCTCTATAGAAGCTCCGTACATCCTCCCAGTAGTAAGACAATTTTTCTAGTGAATCAATATCTACTTTTATTTCTCGATTACTCCCCTTCATTGCGTAATATAGGGAGTTAATACTTGGCTGAGAGGTTAAACCTGACATAGAACCTAATGCAGTATCAATAATATCGACACCAGCTTCTATTGCCTTTGCATACGTATAAACACCATTTCCACTCGTATCATGTGTATGAAGATGGATTGGTAAATCTGTCGTATCTTTTAATTCGCATATTAAGCGATATGCAGCTTCAGGTTTTAGTAATCCAGCCATATCTTTAATTGCTAATATATGGGCACCTTGAGCTTCTAGCTCTTTTGCCATTTCTTTATAATATTGAACTGAATATTTTGCTCTTGTATCATCTAATATATCTCCAGTGTAGCAGATTGCAGCTTCTGCTATTTTTCCCACTTGGCGCACTTCATCTATTGCTACTTCCATACCTTTAATCCAATTCAAACTATCAAAAATTCTAAATACATCTATACCGCTATTTGCAGATTCTTTAATAAACTCTCGAATTAAATTATCAGGATAGTTTTTATATCCTACTGCATTAGCACCTCTTAATAACATTTGGAATAAGACGTTTGGCATTTGTTTACGTAGCTTTTCTAAACGTGCCCAAGGGTCTTCTTTTAAGAAACGATATGCTACATCAAACGTTGCCCCTCCCCATAGTTCAAATGAGAAGAATTGATGCATCATCTGCGCATTGTAATCTGCGATTTGATACATATCTTGCGAACGAACTCTTGTTGCAAGTAAAGATTGATGAGCGTCGCGGAACGTAGTATCTGTTAATAAAACATCATTTTGTTCTTTAATCCATTGAACTAATCCCTCTGGTCCTCTGCTATCTAGAATTTGTTTAGTACCTGCAGGAATTTCAGAACTTAAATCAAATTTTGGCTTTGTAGGTTGAACTAATATAGGTTTTTTTCGTTTTTCTATACCTGGGAATCCATTTAATGTAATATTTCCAATGTAATTTAATAGTTTTGTACCACGGTCTTTTCTAATTGGGAATTCAAATAATTCTGGTGTCGAATCTATAAAACTAGTATCAAAATTTCCAGTTATAAATTTTTCATGTAATACGACGTTTTCTAAAAACGGAATATTTGTCTTAACACCTCTAATTCGGAATTCTCGCAAGTTTCTGTCCATTTTAGAGGCAGCTTCGCTAAATGTTCTTCCCCAAGTTGAAATTTTCACTAATAAGGAATCGTAATAAGGCGTAACAACAGCTCCTTGGAAGCCATTACCTGCATCTAAACGAACACCAAATCCACCACTTGAGCGGTATACCATAATTTTACCTGTATCTGGCATAAAGCTATTTGCTGGATCTTCTGTTGTTACACGCGATTGAATCGCATACCCAAATAAAGGTATCTCATTTTGTTTTGGAATATTCATATATTCAGAGTAAAGTTCAGAACCTTCTGAAATTTTAATTTGTGCATGGACAATATCAATTCCTGTAATCATTTCAGTAATTGTATGTTCTACTTGGATTCGAGGATTCACTTCAATGAAATAAAATTCGTCTCCAGAAACTAAAAACTCTACTGTTCCCGCATTTACATAATCTACGTTACGCATTAATTGTACCGCAGCATCACAAATACGGTTTCGTAACGCATCATTTAATGCATTGGAAGGTGCGATTTCAACAACCTTTTGATGTCTACGTTGAATAGAACAATCACGTTCATATAGATGAATAATATTACCTTTTGTATCACCTAGTATTTGAACTTCGATATGCTTCGGTTTAATTATTGCCTTTTCTACATACACTTCGTCTGATCCAAATGCAGCCTTTGCTTCAGATTTAGCTCGCTCATAACTTGAGGCTAATTCTTCTTTCGTATGAACAAGACGCATTCCTCGTCCACCACCACCAAGAGCTGCTTTAATCATGAGTGGGTAGCCGTAGTTATCTCCAAATGCTGCTACTTCTTCAAGCGATTGCACAGGTCCATCACTACCTGGTATAACCGGAATATTCGCTTTTATTGCTTGTTGTCTTGCTTTTACCTTGTCACCGAACATATCTAAATGTCGTGATGATGGTCCTATGAAAATAATTCCTTCTTCTTCACAACGTCTAGCAAAATGAACATTCTCAGATAAGAATCCATATCCAGGATGAATAGCGTCAACGCCAGAATGCTTTGCAATCTTGATAATTCCTTCAATATCTAAATAGGCATCGATTGGTTTTTTTCCTGCACCAACTAGGTAAGATTCATCTGATTTGTATCTGTGATGCGATCCACTATCTTCTCTAGAGTAGATCGCAACTGTTTTAATATTTAATTCGTTACAAGCTCGAAATATACGAATTGCAATTTCCCCTCTATTTGCAACTAATATTTTCTTAATTTTTTTCAAGATTACCACCCCTTCTATTTTTCTTTGATTCTAGTTTTACATACATAGATACATTTAACAATATTCCCATTGCTAAGGAAAGCATTATTATAGATGAACCACCATAACTGATAAATGGTAATGTTACACCTGTTAGTGGAATCAACCCTGATAAACCACCTATATTAATAAATGTTTGAATAGCAATCCAACTGGATATACCCGCTGCAATCATTCTCGCAAGTGGATCATGTGTTTTCATAGCAATTGACAATCCTCTAAAGACAATGAAACCCAGACCAGCTAAAACAAGTATTACCCCTAACACACCAAGCTCTTCGGCAATTATTGCCATAATAAAGTCATTATGTGGCTCTGGTAAATAACCTAACTTTTGTACGGATTGTCCTAATCCAACACCTTCTAGACCCCCTGCACCAATCGCAATATATCCGTTAATAATTTGATGTCCTGACCCAGCTTCATATTCAAATGGATTAAGGAATGCTTTTATTCGACCTAATCGGTTATCAGTAAAGATATCGTCGCCTTTAACTAATATGATAAAAATTAGTAAAAGCACACCTAATATTGCAAATACAGAGAAAAACTTTAAGTACGATTTAAAGCTCATTCCACTAGCTGCAATCACAGCGAAAGCAATACCTGATAAAATTAATACTGCCCCAATATCAGGTTCAATCGCAACACAAAAGATAACAAAAATCCATAAGATGATTGGATACACAATATTATTTGGCTGTAAATTTTCTAAAGGATTATTTAAACTTTTTCTGTAAAATGCACCTGCAAAATAAAGAATTATAAATAGCTTCGCAACTTCTGACGGTTGGATATTCATCACACCTGTATCAATCCAACTTTTTGAACCCGTTTGTTCAAATCCTACACCAAATATCCATAACCAAATTAGTAAAAAAATCATACCAAAGGTCATCGTTACCATTAATTTTTTGTTACTAAAATGTTTATACGGTAGGAAAGCTCCAACTAGAAATGGAATGGACGAAACAAGTAGATTGACTAATTGTTTTTTATAGAAATAATCCGGATCCGCATCTTCATAAACAATGGCAACCATCATACTCGAACTGTATATCATAACTAGTCCAAATAAACATAAAAAAAGATATGTAAAGAACAATGGATAGTCAAAATTTTTAGCATAATAAGCAATGTATTTTCTCATTCAAAAAAACCTCTTTTTAGAAAAAAAACTCAAATCGCAGATTGCGTTTTGAGTAGATTCTATTATTTGTTTGTATATGCTTCATGTAACAAAGAAAGTTCTTTTTCTAGTGTATCTAGTATTTCCTTTCCTCGCTCACGTGTTACTAAACCTAGCTTAACAGCAAAATCAATCTCACGTGATAAGCCAAACATTTGTGTATCAAGAACTTCTTCATATAATGGACATGATGGCATCGTTAGATGGTCCATCTGAACTTTTATTAACTTAGCAATTTTATCTGCATCAGCTAGCAATAATTCTAACGCTTTCTCGCTAAAGGAAGCTGGTGATTTCGTATCCACGAGGACGCCCCCATTTATTTGATATTTCTTCTATTCTATCTTTATAAAGTTTATCTTTATCAAGATAAAAAAGCAAGTGAATTCACATGAATTAACTACCTTCAAATGATATTTCTTTATTATTTTGTATATGAAGCGGTATACTATTATATGAGAAAATAATAAGGGGGACTGACACTCAGATGGAAAATATCATTCCCATTACTGGTGCTGTTACATATAAATTAACTCTAGATCCGACAGTTTGGATTTTTGATGACCGTCGCTTAGACTTAAATACGTATTTTACAGAAAGACCTGACGAAGATTCTGAAGACATGAAATACTTATTATCTATGGGTAAACATTGGTCTCGTGAAATTATGGAGGGCGCTACTTTTCCGCCAACTTTAAAAACCGAAAGAAAGTTTGATCGTCAAGGGATGAAAACTGGTACATTCGGTATGGAAATAAAATACTTCCTTAAAAATGCTGATATCCAAGATGGTGCAAGTCGTGTCATATTCCAATGCGAAGATGGTACAGAACATGACTTTTCAATTGATGAAGCAAATACAATCATCTTTAAATTTAGCCAAGATGGTAAGCCAATAACTGAAGGTGGCCCTGTCCATTTATTGTTTGCTGATGGCTCAAATGTAGACAATCCCATTACAAACATTCGTGCAATTCGTGTAGAGTAGGAGGAATATGATGCGCGTTAAATGTGTCATTTGTGATGCTATAAACATCTTAGATGATGAATTACCATTATCTAAAAAATTGCGAAATCGACCAATCCACACTTACATGTGTTCTCCTTGCTATGATCGTATTTCGTTTAAAACAGAAGAACGACTTTCAACTGGAAGATTTAAATTCTATCGAGATTCTCCAAAAAGCGCTGAGGACTATCTATAACTTGTCCAATTCACTACAGTAAAAAATCCTTGAATGGTTCGCCATTCAAGGATTTTTTATTGCTGAATTACTCACTTTTTATTAACTTTTTCTCAAGTAACTCTACTAGCTGGTACATAATCGTTGCAAAAATAGCAATGACCAGCAATGACATTAATACAAGATTGAAATTAAATACTTGGAATCCGTAAATAATTAAATATCCTAATCCTTGTGACGAAACGAGGAATTCCCCTACTATTACCCCTACCCAAGCTAAACCAACATTTACCTTTAATGTTGAAATAATAGTTGGAAACGAGGCAGGTAAAATAGCCTCTTTAAACATTTGAAAACGGGAAGCATTAAATGTTTGTAATACTTTTAAATAGTTAGAATCTACCGTTCTAAACGCTGTATAGATAACAATAGTAGAAATAATAACTGAAATTAATGCCCCCATTGTGATAATTGAACTCATTCCAGGACCTAATGCAACTATTAATATTGGGCCAAGTGCAACTTTAGGCATGGAATTTAGTACTACTAAATATGGGTCCAGAACCTTTGATAGAAATGGCGACCACCAAAGAATCGCAGCTAATATTGTACCTACTAATGTCCCTAATAAAAAACCAAGCACAGTTTCAAACAGCGTATAGCTGGAGTGATAGAAAAGAGAATAATCTGCTATCTTTTCAACAAATAACTGAATGATTTTTGAAGGGGAACTAAATATTAGTTGGTCAATCCATCGTAATGCTGATGCTACTTCCCAGAGGACGAAGAATGAAACTAATATTAATAGCTGATAGAAACGCACCCATCTTTGTTCTTTTCTTAAATTCGCCTTAAATTCTTCATGAAGTTTGTTGATGTTCAAGACTCTCCAGCTCCTTCCAAATAGTCTGGAAAAGCGAAGAATAACTTGGATTCGCACGAGCTTCAAAAGGAGTTAATCTTCTTACTTCTTCAGGAACTACAAAAGTTTGGTGTAGTCTTCCTGGTCTAGCTGAAAATAAGAAAATACGATCGCTCATCGCAATAGCTTCTCCTATATCATGTGTAACGAGAACAGCCGTTTTCCCATATTCCTTCATTAACTTATGGACTAGATCTTCTAGCTTTAATTTTGATTGATAGTCAAGGGCTGAGAATGGTTCATCAAGTAGCAAAATTTTCGGATCAACAGCTAATGTTCTTGCTAATGCAACCCTTTGTCTCATCCCACCAGATAATTCCCTCGGATATTTCTTTTCTACAGGCGGTAATCCAACATCTTTCAGCAAATTAGATGCAACCTTACTTGACTCTTCTTGATTTTTATTTAGTAGTTTCAAACCAAGCGTAACGTTCTCCTCGATGTTTTTCCAAGGGAACAAATAATCTTGTTGAAGCATATACCCAATCGATAAGTCAGCATTTGTGAAAACATCTTGTTCTTCTATTAGCACTTCACCAGCTGTAGGTTGAAATAATCCTGCAAGTATTGATAAAAGAGTTGTTTTTCCACAGCCACTAGGACCGATAAAAGAAACAAACTCACCTTTTTCAATCGTTAAATTTATATCTTGTAATGCTTCGGTTGCAGTTTTGCTGGAAAAATACGTATGATGAACTTTGCTGACGGTAAGAAAGCTCATTTTAATTCGTTACCTTTTCAGCAAAGGTTGTATTTACTAGATTCTCATACGGAATTCTTTCAGGTAATTCTCCAGCTTCATCCATAATATTTTGTAAGTTATTCCATTCTTCTTGATCTAGAATTGGATCTTTCGCAAAAGACTCTTGAGATCGATAACGATCGACAACCGTAGCAATTAAATCCACTTCCGTATTTTCAAAGAAAGGTACAATCGCTTTTGCTACTTCTTCAGCTGAGCTTGAATACACAAAATCTTGTGCCTTCTTGATCGCTCTTGTAAATGCTTCAATTGTTGCAGCATCGGATGAAATCATACTATCTTTCGCCATAAATACTGTGTATGGTACATGACCAGACTCCGTACCGAATGACGCTACGATATAACCTACACCTTCTGCTTCAAAAACACTTGCAGTAGGTTCAAATAATTGAACGAAATCGCCAGTACCAGAGGCAAATGCAGTTGAAATATTTGCGAAATCAATGTTTTGAATTAACTCTAAATCACCATGTGGATCAATACCATGTTGTTTTAATACATACTCTCCCACCATTTGTGGCATACCGCCTTTACGTTGGCCAAGGAAAGTTGAATCTTTTAACATATCCCAAGTAAAGTTTTCAATTGGCTCACGAGAAACTAAAAACGTACCATCTGTTTGTGTTAGCTGTGCAAAGTTTTTAATAGGATCGTTTGCCCCTTGTGCAGCAACATATATCGATGTTTCCGCACCAACAAGCGCTACATCAATCCCACCAGATAGAAGTGCTGTCATCGTTTTGTCTCCACCAGGAATAGTAGATAATTCGACATTTAGACCTTCCTCTTCAAAAAACCCTTTCTCAATTGCTACATATAATGGTGCATAGAAAATTGAACGAGTTACTTCCCCCACTTTTACTGTCTTTAGTTCTTCTTTACCGCCACATGCGGCAAGAATGAGAACCGTTAAACAGGAAAAGAAAACAAGCAAACTAGGCTTTAACCATCTTTTCACGCACTCTTTCCTCCTCATTATTCGACTGTGTATATCTAGAGGTAGATTATGCGAGGTAAGGAAAATGTGTTAATGCCTATCCGAAAAGAAAATCGCGCTAGATTAGCTTAAAATCTCCCTATTTATAATTACATCACTTTCAACTTTCCAAAAAACACCCACAGACAGAATTAACATACTGCATAATTGATATTGAGTGACTACTGCATATAATTCTGGATATATCGTGTGTCATTTTTGGAGATACGGAAACTTTGAATATTATTTTTAATAAGAAAGAAGATTGCCTAGACAAATTGAGCCTCGACAATCTTTCTGTATTTATTGTATTTCTTTGAGTATTTTCAAGTTAAATCCTTTTTACTAGACACTCTCACGCGGTTTCGCCATTTCTTGTCGAGTAAACCGATTTTACTTGACAACTTCACGCTGCTTCCACAATTCTTGTCCAGTAAATCACTTTTACTAGACAACTTCGCGCTGCTTCCCAAATTCTTGTCCAGTAAATCACCTTGCCATAGAACTTCAGACATTTTATCCATTTTTTTATTCGCTCAAGGAGTAGGTGTGATTGATTTACTATCGCTCACCTCGAATACTAAGTGATTTATTTATAAAAAAAACCGATTCTCATGTAGAGAATCGGCCATAATTATTAGCATGTTATTAACTTACACTTTCTTTTTCTTGATTAGCACGTTCTTCACGTTTTTCACGCCATAATCGAATTTTATAAACGATTAATATCAAAGCAGCAACAATTAATCCCTCAATCATCGGTAAGAACAATGCTAAAAATGTTAGTACTATACAGCCTAATAATAGAAAAATATAAATAACTACATTTCTCCATAAACCTAAATTATTTTTGGCGAAACCAAGTTTAAACACAATCGCTGACAAGATGAATATTAAAATAAATACAACATAACCAGCGGATTGATAAGACGGCATGTTTTCATAGATGTAACGAGTAATTCCAGACATCATCCCGAAGGCATCGCTCTCTGTCATATTAATAGGTGTAGATGCTTGAATTAAATTATAACTACCTGACAAGTTCATCTCCCACAACACCTTTCTCATTTCCCAAAAATTACACTAAATCGTTTTTATTATAGTTCAGCAAACTTTTTCTTTTTCGCAAGTTTTTCACGTTCGTTTTTATCTAAAATTTGTTTACGTAAACGAATAGATTCAGGTGTTACTTCTAAATACTCATCGTCATTTAAAAATTCTAACGCTTCTTCAAGTGTCATGATTTTTGGTCTTTTAATAACATTTGTAGCATCTTTTGTTGCTGAACGAACGTTAGTTTTTTGCTTCATTTTTGTAATATTTACAGTGATGTCATTGTCACGTGTATTTTCACCAACGATCATACCTTCGTAAATTTCAGTACCAGGTTCAACGAATAGTGTACCACGGTCTTCTACTTGCATCATACCATAAGTTGTTGCTTTACCAGTTTCCATAGAAACAAGCGCACCTTGGTGACGACCGCCAACACGACCAGGAACAACTGGTTGATATGAATCAAATGTATGGTTGATGATTCCAAAACCTTTTGTTAACGACATGAATTCAGTTGTATATCCGATTAATCCACGAGCAGGAACCATGAAAATTAGACGAACTTGTCCATTTCCTTCGTTTACCATATCTAACATTTCACCTTTACGGTTACCAAGTGATTCAATAACTGAACCAACGTTTTCTTCAGGAACGTCAATTTGAACTCGTTCAACTGGTTCACATTTTACACCATCAATTTCACGGATGATTACTTGTGGTTTAGATACTTGTAATTCATAACCTTCACGGCGCATGTTTTCAATAAGAATAGATAAATGTAATTCTCCACGACCAGAAACGACCCAAGCATCAGGTGAATCAGTATCTTCTACACGAAGTGATACGTCTGTTTGTAATTGAGAACGTAGACGTTCTTCAATTTTTCTTGAAGTAATCCATTTACCTTCACGACCAGCAAATGGTGAATTATTTACTAAGAAAGTCATTTGTAAAGTTGGTTCATCAATACGTAATGGTGTTAACGCTTCTTGATGATCAATTGGACAAACAGTTTCACCAACATTGATTTCTTCCATACCAGAAACTGCAATTAGATCTCCTGGATATGCTTCTTGAATTTCTTCACGTTTTAAACCGAAGAAACCAAATAATTTTGTTACACGGAATTGCTTCACTGATCCATCAAGTTTCATTAATGCTACTTGTTGGCCAACACTAATTGTTCCACGGAATACGCGGCCAATCCCAATACGACCTACGAAGTCATTATAGTCTAGTAATGCTACTTGGAATTGTAATGGTTCTTCACGGTTATCAACTGGTGCAGGAATATGTTCAATAATTGATTCAAATAAGCATTGCATATTCTCTTCTTGTTTAGAAGGATCTGAATCAAGAGAAGCTGTACCATTTACACCCGATGCAAATACAACTGGGAAGTCTAACTGATCTTCGTCAGCACCTAATTCAATAAGTAGGTCGATTACTTCATCTACTACTTCGTCTGGACGAGCAGAGTCTTTATCAACTTTATTAACAACAACGATTGGCGTTAATTTTTGCTCTAATGCTTTTTTCAATACAAAACGTGTTTGAGGCATACAACCTTCATATGCATCAACTACCAGTAAAACGCCATCTACCATTTTTAAAATACGTTCTACTTCTCCACCAAAATCTGCGTGTCCTGGTGTATCTAAAATATTAATACGAGTACCGTTATAATTTACTGCTGTATTTTTAGCTAGAATCGTAATTCCGCGCTCACGCTCAATATCATTTGAGTCCATTGCACGTTCTTCAACATGCTCGTTAGTACGGAAAGTTCCAGATTGCTTTAATAATTGATCGACTAATGTCGTTTTACCATGGTCAACGTGCGCGATAATTGCGATATTGCGTAAATCTTGACGTAAATTTGTCATTATTCCACTCCACATTCTTTTTTCGTATGATTAACTGTGTTATTATAGCACAAGAAGATGTACTTGTCTTAGATAGTTTTTTTCCAATATATTATTTTAATAAATTTTGACAATTTATTCACATTTGGAGGTATATAAAAATGAACTTAGCAAAATTCGTTATGTTTATATTTGCATTAGCCGCTCTATTATCTATGGTTTCAATTGGTTATGCAATTGCAATCAAAAGTATTTGGGCTGCAATCTTAGCCATTGTTGCGTTAGTCGCTATTTTCTTCTTAGGCTTTAAGATGAAGCGCAAATTCCGTGATCAAGGTCTTTTATAAAAATAAAAGTTTAAGCTAGAACTACTTTGAACGTCTAACCTTAGATTTAGCAATTAAAGAATATATCATTCCTTCATTCCAAAACAAAAAACCTACAATTACTAAAGTTTTGCTCTTTAGTAATTGTAGGTTTTTTAATTTTCTTCAATATATCGATCTAAAATCAGTTGATGAATGCAAGGGTTTGCAATAATAAACGTGTCTGTTGATAACAGATCAAATTGTTGTCCTTTGAGATTTGTGGTAATTGCCCCAACCTCTTTCGCAATAATGATCCCACCTGCGATATCCCACGGCGCCAATCTCATTGAAATATAAGCATCAAGCTTTCCGCTCACTACAAAGGCAATTTCCATCGCTGCAGAACCGTAAGATCTAGTTCCTCGAACAGTTTTTACTAAATCAATCATTTTTTCATGATTCACTCTTCGGTTTGGTACAACCCAACTCGCATTTATACCAATAACTGCTTCTGAAATGGATAAATTTTTTAATTTTCTTAATGGCGAGTCATTATACCAAGCACCTTCACCAGCAATTGCATAAAATAAATCTTCTCTCATTACATCAAATATGTACCCTAATTTACCAACACCATCTACGTAAAAACCTACAGAAATCATAAAATGACGATGCTGTTTAATAAAATTCATGGTGCCATCAATTGGATCAATTATCCAAACCGGACCTTCTAAACTTGTGATTTTTTCGCCCATACCCTCTTCACCGAGTATTCGGTGGTTTGCATCAAATGCTTTTATTTGTTCGATAAAAAAAAGTTCCGTCTCGCGGTCAATATTTGTTACCAAGTCATTCGGATCAGATTTAGTTTCAACAACCATATCATATGAAAACGATTGTCGAATTCGTCTACCAGCTTCCCGAATCATTTCCTTGGCAAAGAGATCAATTTGATGTAAGTCCATATTCCCCCACCTTCCCCTCTAACAATAACAGAATTTTCTCTATAATTGATTATAACAAAAAACCACTTGCAAATTTCTATTTTGCAAGTGATTTTTATTGCGTTTGGAGTATACTACACATACGCATGTAGACCGTCTAATTCGTCTTGAATCTCCTTCAGGCGCTTTTTACACTTTTCCATCTCTTTCTCATCATTACCTTGCATTGCGGAATAAAGTGAGGCTAATTCATAATCAAGTTCTAAACGTAAAACATGTTCATATTGCTTTTCAATGTCGACTTTACGTATAATTTTTATCATCTGTTTCATATGAATCACTTCCCTTTCCTATTTAGAAAACTTTTTCACGAAAAGCTATTGTTACAAAATTTTTCCCAAAAACTTAAGAAAATAAACATCATTTTACGAAAGGTGGTAACTAATTTGCTAACTAAAATACAATGGACAAATGAAGATTTTAATGTGTTTAAAATTGATGGCCTTGAGCAAAGAATGGAAGCTCTCACATCAATTGTACGACCAAAGTTTCAAACATTAGGTGAGGTATTTTCAAACTATTTTAGTATTAATTTAGGAGAGGAATTCTATGCACATATTGCTAAACATGCTAGAAGAACTGTAAATCCTCCTAAAGATTCTTGGGTAGCTTTTTCGTCATATAATCGTGGCTATAAATCACTTCCTCATTTTCAAATTGGTCTTTGGGACTCATATTTATTCATCATTGTTGCAATTATTTATGAAGCTCCTCAAAAAACTGTTATGGCAAACAGACTACTTGAAAATATAGAAATGTTCGATAAATTGCCAAATGATTTTATTTTTTCAGGTGATCATATGTCTCAGAAAGTTATATCTTTAGAAGTAGGACGGGAAGATCAATTAGAACAAGCTCTTATTAAATGCAGAGACGTGAAAAAAAGAGATTTTTTAGTTGGACGGTATATTTCCCGAGAAGAGGCTGTTCAATTGACACCCGATGAATTTCTAGAACTTGCTGAAGAAACATTTGAGGCTCTCATACCAATTTACAACGTAATGGTTAGTAAGTAAGCAAAAGATAATTGTTCAAATTTTTGTGTTGTATAATTAATATGCACCATTGAATAGTAAACATTACAATTTTCTACCTAATAATGATTATTTATTTTTATACATTTTTCTTGATGAATATGTAACCTTTTTACAATAAAGAAGGATGTTGTTGAAATTTTGAAAAACTTACTCCAAACATGCTTTGGTTTGATGTTTTTCATTATATGGATTTTAGAGGAGTACTCCACTACGATTCTCATTTCAACAACATCCATTTTTTAGTTATTATTTTCTCATTAAACGAATTGTTTGTCCGTTCTCTAAATCTTTTGCTTGTTTCACTACTTGGTAACTTACATACCCACTAGCCTCTTCGAACTCTTTGAAAATCGATTTTTCTTCAGATTGAGAAGGAACGATTTCTTTAAAACGTCTGTATAAAGATAACATCTCTTCACGAACAATCCCTTTTTCATATGCTTTTTCGACGCCTTCAAAAAATTGAACTACCGCGATAATTTCATCCGTAGACCAATCCGGTGAAATTGGATAAGAATATTCCATAAACAAACCTGCCTTTTCCTTTATTGTCCCCATTTTACTCGTATTTCCTCCGCTTGTGCAACCATTCGATTGATTAGCTCTGATACAGAAGGAACATCTTTAATCATACCTGTAACTTGTCCAGCCCAACCGAAACCATTTTGAACATCACCTTCATAAATATATCTTTTATTTGCCTCACCACTAATATGTGCTTTTAAAGCTTCATATGTTGGAGTGGATTTTTCAATGTCTAAAATAACATCTGTAAATGCGTTTTTTAATGCCCTTGCTGGTGCTCCTATAGAGCGTTTAATCACGGTCGTATCTGTTTCACTACTATTTAGTAATGCTTCTATATAAGCAGATGATGCATGTACGCATTCTTTCGTCGCGATAAATCGAGTTCCCATTTCGATCCCCTCTGCCCCCAAAGCATGAGCAGCCATCCAACCACGGCCATCACCGATTCCTCCAGAAGCGATCACAGGTATTGAGACGCTATCAACGACTTGAGGTACTAAAACCATCGTTCCAACATCATCTCGACCTAAATGACCTCCACCTTCTTGTCCTACAACCATTACAGCATCCGCACCAAGTTCTTCCGCTTTTTGTGCTTGTCTTCGAGCAGCAACAAGAACTAGTTTTTTTGCTTTACTTTCTTGTAGTAATTGAAACATCGGAGTAGGATTACCACCAGTCATTGTAATGACGGGAACTTCTTCTTCTATTACAACTTGTACCATTGGCTCATATCCCTTACCATGATTTCCAAATGCAAAGTTGACACCAAACGGTTTATCTGTTTTTTCTCGAACCTTTTTTATCTCTTCTCTAAGCTGTTCCGGTGTTTCTAAACTTAATGCAGTAATTTGACCTAACCCTCCAGCATTCGATACTGCTGCGGCTAAATCCGAGTAGGCTAAATAAGCTAATCCCCCTTGAATTATTGGATATTGTATACCTAATAATTTAGTTACACGCGTTTCCCATTTCATTAAATATTCCCCCAAAAAAGTATTCTCTATAAATCTTTCTACATTCGAAAAAAAATTTCCTGTATTTTTATATAGTCACAAAGGTCAAGAGATGCTATAATTCAATTTGTTTTTGAAATTAACTTGTTATTGAGAATTGAAAAAGTGAGGTGGTACCTGCGTTGTCACAGTTAGAAACTCCATTATTTGACGCATTACTCAAACATCGAAATAGACAACCAATACAATTCCATATTCCTGGACATAAAAAAGGTCAAGGTATGGACCCGGCTTTTCGAGAGTTTGTTGGCGACAACGTTTTATCAATTGATTTAATCAATATTGCTCCATTAGATGATTTACATTCACCTAAAGGTGTAATAAAAGAAGCACAAAAGTTAGCAGCAGAAGCTTTTGGTGCTGACCATACATTTTTCTCCATACAAGGTACAAGCGGTGCCATCATGACAATGATACTAACTGTTGTAGGGCCTGGAGATAAAATAATCGTACCGCGAAATGTCCATAAATCAACCATGTCAGCAATCGTCTTAGCAGGTGCTATTCCTATTTTTATAGCTCCTGAAATCGATACAGAATATGGAATTTCACATGGCATATCAGCAGAATCCGTGGAAAAAGCATTGGATACTTATCCTGATGCGAAAGCAGTTCTAGTAATTAATCCTACTTATTATGGATTTGCAGCAGATTTGAAAAAGATTGTTGATCTTGCTCATGGAAGAAATATTCCTGTCATTGTAGATGAAGCACATGGTGTTCATATAAAATTTCATGATGAACTTCCAATTTCCGCTATGGAAGCTGGTGCAGATATGGCCGCAACTAGCGTTCATAAGCTTGGTGGTTCAATGACACAAAGTTCAGTTTTAAATGTCCGTGAAGGACTTGTTTCAATTAATCGGGTACAATCCGTATTTTCAATGTTAACAACAACTTCTACGTCATACCCTATTCTAGCATCTTTAGATGCTGCTAGACGTCAGTTAGCGGTAAACGGGTACCAATTGATTGATGAAGCAATTCGTATTGCAAAAGACGCTAGAAAGCGCATTAATAAGATTCCACATTTAAAATGTGTTGGACGTGAGATTCTTAACTCTTCTGCTACATATGATATGGATCCAACTAAATTACTAATAAGTGTGAAAGATTTAGGGATTACTGGTCATCAAGCTGAAGAATGGCTACGTCAAAATGCAAACATTGAAGTTGAATTATCTGATTTGTATAACATTCTTTGTATCATTACCCTAGGTGATACGAAAAAAGAAGTTAATTTATTAATTAATGCACTACAACGTATGTCACAAGCTTTTGATTCAGAAGCTACAATAGTAGAATCAAACGTTCGTGTACCTGATATCCCTGCTCTAGCGATGTCACCACGTAACGCATTCTATGCACAAACTGAAATGGTGCCATTAAAAGATTCTGCTGGATATATATGTTCTGAATTTATTATGGTTTATCCCCCTGGGATACCTATATTCATTCCCGGGGAAATAATAACTGAAGAGAACATTAAATATATTCAGATGAATATTGATGCTGGTCTTCCAGTTCAGGGTCCTGAAGATCCATCTTTAAAAACGATTCGCGTTATTAAAGAACGCATGCCAATCTTCTAACCTATTAAAAGACGCCAACTATTCAGATTATATTCTAAATAGTTGGCGCCTTTTTTATTATTTAGCTAAGTTTTATTTAATACCAGATTATTAATTTCACGATTACCATTATACTGCATTACATGATTTCTTCCATTTTGTTTAGCCTCGTATAGTGCTTTATCTGCCATTGTTAACACTTCATTTATTCGAAGATCTTTTTCAGGGACTAACGTCACTACACCAATACTAACAGTTAGAAACCCATGTACCAAGGAAGTTTCGTGCTTAATTTGTAATCGTTCAATTGCCATTCTTATTTCTTCTGCCGTAATAGAAGCTTCATCTTGCTTATTATGGATCATAGCAATACAAAATTCTTCTCCACCATAACGAGCTACAAAGGAATCAGGTTCGTTCGTGAAACTGTTTATACAATTTGCTACTTTCTTTAAACATTCATCCCCTGCTAAATGTCCATATGTATCATTAAAATTTTTATAACAATCAATATCGATAATGAAGAAAGAAAAATTGCACTTTCGTTCTTTTGCAAATGACCAAATATTTTGGATTCTTTCCTTTAAAGAATGCCGATTATAAACTCCTGTTAAAGCATCCATATTGGCTTTTGCTTCTAGCAACGAAATATTATTTGAGAGCTCATTTCTCATTATATCTACATTTCGAATTAACTCAGACAACTCATCAGTTCTTTGATAATGTGGTGTTTGTTTAAGAAAATCATGCTGTGTATATCTCTTTACACAACTATTCAGGTGAATAATTGGTTTGATAATAGATTTTAACAGACGAACATTTAATAATAGATTAATAAGGATAATGACAACCATTATCAAAACTAAATAGATTAATGTTAAATTAATGCCATTTTTCATTTTAGTTCTAACAATTGTTCTCTCTGCTTCTATATCTTCATTAAAATTAGAAAAGATTGTACGAAAATCATCCAGCAAATCTTTTCCTGTCTGCAATTGCTGAGTGCTTGGCTGCTTACCGTTCTTAACCAAACTAATAATCATTGAACCATATTGTTGTTGCCAATCCTCGCCTTTTTCTATAAAAGATTCGACTTCTTTTCCTAAGGAGGGAAAATAGATAATATTCAACGAAAGTTCTTGCTTACTACTTTCAAACTCTTGTATACCGTGTTCATAGGGTTCTAGAAAGTCTTCATCTTTCGTCAGTACATAACCCCTCTGCCCAGTTTCTTGATCAATTAAAGAGCGGTAGAGATGATCTGAAGCTTCTTCTATTTGATCTAACGCACGTTGTCCTTGAATGTTTTCATCAAGCAAAGAGCGAATGATCATTGCGGATGTTATGACTAATAAAATAAACATCATTGCTGTTACTAATAGTATGCGTAATAATCGGTTCCCTAATTTACCTAACGACAGAATTTGCATAATACGACCTCGTTTTTTCTAATTGCTACCAATATTATACAATATTCAAAAGTATTTTAGACAGCCGTTATTTGACAAAATTTATCACTTTTAATCTACTTTTCTCTCACATGGATGATTACTATAAAAACAACATGGCAAAAATTGGACAGATGATTGCCCCCATAACAGCACTAAGACTCATAGAGACAGAACCAATTGATAAATCTTCTTCGCCGTATTCATTTAATTTTGATATTCCGACTCCGTGGCTAGCACTACCCATGGATACCCCACGGCTTATAGGTGAATTAACTTTAGCTAATTTATAGATCCATGGACCAAGTATCGCTCCTGTGAAGCCAGCAATCATTACTAACACTGCAGTCAGTGGTGCAATTCCCCCAATTGTTTCACTTACTTGCATGGCAATCGGAGTCGTTATTGACTTGGGCAATGCTGTTAAAATCCACTCTTTGTCTACATGAAATAATAGTAATAATGCGTACACACTTATGAGCCCACTTATCATAGCAATTAACAATCCTGAGAGAATACTATATTTATATTTAATTAGTAAATGTCGTTGATTATATAACGGATACGCAAGACCTACTACAGCCGGGCCGAGTAAATTTTGTAACCACTTCCCTCCCTCCATATAAACGTCGTACGGGATATTAAATAGTAGAATCCCTACAATCAATACAACCGAAGCGGTGATAACAGGCATTAGAAAGGGATAGTGATAACGTTTATATAGTTTTGCCATAAGTAAGTAAATAATGATTGTACTACTTATGGACAGTATAATGTTCAACATTACTTTCATCCTCCTCTACCTGATGAGTAACTTGTTTGTTTTTTGACTGTTCTTCTCTTTTTTCAATCTTTTGAGTCAATATGCTAGTAATATATATTGTAAGTAATGTACTGATGATGACAGCAGCAATAAGAATAACCCCATTTAAAGAGATTAACTGTGGATAGTCAATAATCCCAATCATAGGTGGAATATAAAAAAGTAACATAAATCCAATCAAAAAGCTTGCACCGTCTCGAACCATTTCAACTTTAATCCAATTCATCAATAAACAAATAAATAATAAAATAAACCCTACTACACTTGGAGGTAGTGGGATTTTTGTTATTTGAACGATGAAAACACCAATGTATTGAAAAATATACAAAATGAGAATCTGTGCAATTGTCCGAATAATTTTCATGATTATGGCCATTGGGATTCCCCACAAAATGCCATCCACCTCCTAATAACGATATTTTACGCTTGTAATATAATAATGTCTAGAACTGAAAATCTCCCCTTCCAAAATAAAAAGGCTCTTTTCAATGAAAAGAGCCTTTACTATCGATAGATTATTTAGAAATAATATGAATTGGATTGCCAAGTAGTACTTCAGCAGTTTCCATTGTGATTTCACCTAATGTTGGGTGAGGGTGAATTGTTAAAGCAAGATCTTCAGCAGTCATGCCGCCTTCAATAGCTAAAGCCATTTCTGAAATCATATCAGAAGCGCCAGTACCAATGATTTGAGCACCAATTAGTAAGCCATCTTCTTTACGAGCAACAAGTTTTACGAAGCCTTCAGTTTGGTTTAATGCTAAAGCACGACCATTCGCTGCAAATGGGAATTTCGCAACAGATACTTCAATACCTTCAGCTTTTGCTTGATCTTCACTATAACCAACAGTTGCCATTTCAGGATCAGTGAAACATACAGCAGGAATTGCTAAATAATCAACAACTGATTTATGTCCAGCAATTGCCTCAGCAGCTACTTTACCTTCATAAGAAGCTTTATGTGCTAATTGAGGTCCAGCAACGATATCACCAATAGCATAGATATTAGGAATATTAGTACGACATTGTTTGTCAACGTTAATTAAACCACGTTCACCATATTGAATACCAATTTGTTCTAAACCTAACTCATCAGTATTAGGACGGCGACCAACAGTTACTAAAACGTAATCTGCTTCTACTTTCTTTTCTTCGCCACCTACTTCATAAGTAACTACTACACCTGACTCAGTTTCTTCAACACCTTTAGCTGAAGCGTTTACTTCGATTTCAACGCCTTTTTTCTTAAGGCCTTTTTTCACGATTTGAGTCATTTGTTTTTCGAAGCCAGCTAAGATATCTTTACCACCTTCGATAATTGTTACTTGTGTACCAAAGTTAGCAAATGCTGAACCAAGTTCAGTACCGATGTATCCTCCACCAATAACAACTAATTTACCTGGTAATTCAGTTAAATTTAATGCACCAGTTGAGCTTAGGACACGTTTTGAAAATTTAAATGTTGGAATTTCAACCGGACGAGATCCAGTTGCTAAAATAGCATTTTTAAATGTATAAGTTTGTGCAGAGTCACCATTTACTACACGAACTGTATTAGCATCAACGAAATAAGCTTCACCTTTTACAGTTTCAATTTTATTTCCTTTTAATAAACCAGCTACACCGCCAGTTAATTTTTTAACAACGCTATCTTTAAATGCTTGAACTTTTGTAAAGTCAAGTTTAACTTCAGAAGCGAAAACTCCCATATCTTCTGAATGCTGCGCTTGTTCAAAACGATGACCTACTGAAATTAATGCTTTTGAAGGAATACATCCCACGTTTAAGCATACGCCACCAACTTCGCCTCTCTCTACGACAGTCACTTTTTGACCAGTTTGTGCCGCACGAATCGCAGCTACATAACCACCAGGGCCTGCTCCAACTACGAGAGTATCAATTTCAATTGCAAAATCTCCTACTACCATTTCTTACGCCTCCATTAATAAAAGTTCCGGTTCGGCTAGCAAACGTTTTAAATGATTTAAAGCATATTGCGCAGTCGCTCCGTCGATCATTCGATGATCAAAGCTCAATGATAATGCTAACACAGGTGCCGCTACAATTTCACCATTTTTTATTATCGGTTTTTCTGAAATTCTACCAATTCCTAAAATAGCTACTTCAGGATGATTAATGACAGGTGTAAACCATTGTCCACCTGCAGAACCTATATTTGTAATAGAACAAGAAGCACCTTTCATTTCATTAGGTGATAATTTTCCATTACGTGCTTTTGAAGCTAGCTCATTGATTTCTGCTGAAATACTAAAGATAGATTTACGATCTGCATTTTTAATTACAGGAACTAGCAATCCTTTGTCAGTATCTGCAGCAATACCTATATTATAATAATGTTTTTGAATAATTTCACTTGTCGCGTCGTCAAGTGATCGGTTGAAATCAGGAAATTCGCGTAAAGTTGATACTAGAGCTTTCACTACATATGGCAGATACGTTAGCTTGATACCTTTTTCAGCTGCAATATCCTTGAATTTTTTTCTATGTGCAACTAATTCTGTGACATCCACTTCATCCATTAATGTAACATGTGGAGCTGTTTGTTTTGAATGCACCATTGCTTTCGCAATTGCTTTACGAATACCAGACATTTTTTCTCTTGTTTCAGGGAACTCACCTTCAAGAGATACAGGGATTGGTGTTGGAGCTGCTGTTTCAACTTCTTGTTCAATTTCTTGAGCAACCGGTTGCTCAGTTTCAGTAGCCACGTTGCCACCTTTTAAGAAGTTTTCAATATCCTCTTTTAACACACGTCCATTTTTACCTGATCCATTTACTAATTGAATATTCACATCATGTTCACGTGCAAATTTACGTACAGAAGGCATTGCAATGATACGTTTATTTGGATCAATTACATCTTCTGAAGCGGTTGCTACAGGTTGTGGTGTAGATTCAGGAGCTAACTTAATTTGTTCATGACTTTGTTGAACTTCTGGTGTAACTGATTTTTCTTCGTCATGAGAGTCACCTTTAAACTTTAAGTTTTCATATCCCGGTGCATCAATTCGAATTAATACATCACCTACTACCGCTACACTACCTTCACCAACTACGATTTCTTCTATTTTCCCTTCTACTGGAGAAGGCATTTCAACAACTGCTTTATCATTTTGTATTTCACACAATACATCATCTTCTTTTATTGTATCTCCAACTTTAACAAACCATTTTACAATTTCACCTTCATGTATACCTTCACCGATGTCAGGCATGCGGAATTCAAACGCCATAGTTTTCACCCTTTCAATGGTCAAATGTTTCTTCGTTATTCGATAATTAACACCTAAAATTCAAATCTAAGGTGGTACTAAGATGTACCATCCTTAGATTTTGATGGGGTGTCTAAATACCCTTAATCCAAACCGAATTTTAGAATGTTAGAACTTTTTTCGCAGTATCTAATATGTCTTTGTAATTTGGTAACCAAATATTTTCCGCTTGTGGGAATGGGTATACAGTATCAGGCGCTGCAACACGTAATACTGGTGCTTCTAAACTTAAAATTGCACGTTCTGTAATTTCTGCCACTACATTTGCAGCAATTCCAGCTTGTTTTTGCGCTTCTTGGACAACAATTGCACGATTTGTTTTTTCCACAGAGGCAATGATTGTTTCGATATCAAGAGGTTGTACAGTACGTAAATCAACAACTTCTACTGAGTAACCTTCTTTTTCTAATTCTTCAGCAGCTTTTAAGCTTTCATGAACCATTAAACCGTAGGCAAAGATTGATAAATCTTTCCCTTCACGTTTAACATCAGCTTTGCCAAGTGGAATTGTATAAGATTCTTCAGGAACCTCTTCTTTAATAGATCGGTAAAGTTTTAAATGTTCCAAGAAAACAACAGGATCATTATCGCGAATTGCAGAGATTAATAATCCTTTTGCATCATAAGGTGTGGAAGGTATAACAACTTTTAATCCTGGTGATTGAGCCATTAAGCCTTCTAAACTATCAGAGTGCATTTCAGGAGTATGAACCCCTCCACCAAATGGAGAACGGATTGTAACAGGAGCACTGTAAACTCCACCACTACGGTAACGCATACGTGCTAATTGACCGCTAATTGAATCCATTACTTCGAAAACGAAACCGAAGAATTGAATTTCAGGAACTGGACGATAGCCTGTTAGAGCTAAACCTATTGCCAAACCACCGATTCCAGATTCAGCAAGTGGTGTATCAAACACTCTATCCACACCAAATTCTTGTTGAAGTCCTTCAGTAGCACGGAATACTCCACCATTTACGCCAACGTCTTCACCAAAGACTAAAACATTTTCATCATTTTTTAATTCGCAGCGAAGCGCATCTGTAATCGCTTGTATCATTGTCATTTGTGCCATAGGTTATCTCGACTCCTTCTCTACATAAATTGCATATTGCTCTTTTAAGTTAACTGGTAATTCTTCATACATATTAGTAATAAGGTCTGTCACCTTTTGTTTAGGTGTTTCATCAGCCTTTTTAATTGCTTCTTTAATTTCTTCTTTTGCTCTTTCAATTACTTCTGTTTCTTTCTCTTCAGACCAAAGTCCTTTTCCTTCTAAGTAAGTACGGAAACGCACTAGTGGATCTTTTGCTGCCCATTCATTATCAATATCTGAAGTTCTGTAACGAGTTGGATCGTCACCAGACATTGTATGTGGACCGTAACGGTAACAAACTGTTTCAATTAAAGTTGGTCCTTCTCCGCGAATTGCGCGCTCTCTCGCATCTCGAGTAGCAACATAAACAGCTAACGCATCCATTCCATCTACTTGAACACACGGGATACCTGCTGCAATCCCTTTTTGTGCTAACGTTTTCCCTGCTGTTTGTAATTCACGTGGTGTAGAAATTGCATACTGGTTATTTTGAATGAAGAAGATTGCCGGCGCTTTAAATGCTCCTGCAAAGTTAATACCTTCATAGAAATCACCTTGGGAAGAACCACCATCACCTGTATAGGTAACTGCAACACTATTGTTCCCGCGTTTTTTCAAACCTAATGCAACACCAGCTGTTTGAATGTATTGTGCACCAATAATAATTTGTGGTGCTAATACATTAACACCCTCTGGAGCTTGGTTTCCTACGAAATGACCTCTACTAAATAAGAACGCTTTCCATAAAGGTAAGCCGTGAAATACGATTTGCGGAACATCACGATAACCTGGTAAAATCCAGTCTTCTTTTTCTAGGGCAAAATGTGACGCAAGCTGTGATGCTTCTTGACCAGCTGTTGGTGCATAGAAACCAAGTCTACCTTGACGATTTAACGAAATAGAACGTTGGTCTAAGATTCTTGTATAAACCATCCTTGACATTAGTTCTACTAACTCTTCGTCAGATAGTTTCACCTCTATCTCCTTGTTTACGATTTCCCCGTTTTCATTTAAAATTTGGAACATTTCAAACTTTTCTTCAATCTCATTTAGCAAGCTTTGCGGATTATATTGATTTGAAAGTTTTTTTCCCATACGACACCTCTCCTTAATCTGTATTAAAGTTTTTCATTTTTTTATTGGTACAACACGTCTTGAAATTTAGTATATATAAATATTACCAATCGGTCAATCACTTATTATTCTAATAATAACCCCTTTTTTGTTCATTCCATCTAAAAAATCTGTTATACACAGTTTTGTGTCTGTGTTATAACAGTGGTTATTTCCTTTCCTTATCTGTTTAAAAATAATTACCAAAAAACATAAACCAACTATAGATTACCCTTTCAGTTCAAGATTTAAAAAGATTTCATAAGAATTCTTTACTTTCATATGTTATTTTATATAAAGTGAAACTTCCATTAATTTAGGTTAGACATACTGGCTTAGATAGTCTTATGGGGTGTTTGCTTTTGTATTTGTCGTTAAACTTCTTTACTCTACTTAATAATTAGTGTGGAAATATAGAAGGGAACACAGTGTTAAATAGCAAACAACCAATTAATTTTTACTGTATAATATTTATATAGAAGATGTTGAAAGGAAGAATACAATGATTTTAATGGATAACATTATACGTGAAGGTCATCCAACCTTGAGAACTAAGGCAGAGGAAGTAAAATTTCCTTTAACTGATGAGGATAAAAAATTAGCAGCTGATATGTTAGAATATCTTATAAATAGCCAAAATGCAGAAACCGCTGAAAAATACGGGTTACGACCTGGTATTGGACTCGCAGCAAACCAAGTAAATTCATTAAAACGCATGTTTGCACTACATTTAGAGGATGAACAAGGTGAACTTTTTAGCTTTGTAGCTATCAATCCGAAAATTGTTAGCCATTCAGTTGAAAAAACATATTTAACAGCTGGCGAAGGTTGTCTTTCTGTTGATCGAGAAGTACATGGATATGTACCTCGTTATGCAAGAATTACGGTTAAATTTAAAACCGTTGATGGTGAGGAAAAAAAATTACGATTAAAAGGATTACCTGCTATCGCATTTCAACATGAATTAGACCATCTAAATGGAATCATGTTTTACGATCATATTAATCAAGACAATCCATTTGCGGAAATACCAGATTCAATTCCATATGGACAATAAAAAAAGGAGATGCCCAAGCAAAAGGCATCTCCTTACTTATTATAGTAATAAGGGTTATATGATGTTTAACTCCATTAAGATTTTTGCAAGCCCGTCTTCATCCACGTGACCTGCAATTACATCAGCAACAGCTTTTGTTTTTTCGTGCGCATTACCCATTGCTACACCAACCCCTGCGAACTGTAACATTTCAATATCATTTAACCCATCTCCAAATGCATAAACATCTGAAATAGGAATATTCATTTGGTCAAGTATCTTCTTTATACCACGTGCTTTTGAACCATCCTTCGGTAAAATATCACATGAAAACGGATGCCAACGGACAAATTGCACTTCTGGAAACTGTTTAATATATAGCGGTTCATCCTTTTCTTCCATGAAAATTAATGTTTGATAAACATTGTTTGATGTATAAAATTGTGGATTAATCACAGGATATGGATGCTTAAGTGTTTTTAAGCTACTTTCAATAAACGTATCTCCCTCTACTGAAGCTACCATTTTACAATCATCGATAAAAACAACGGGGTGATTTCTTTCATTGCCAAACTGAATTATTTCAGATAGTTGATTTGTCGGTATTCCATCTGTAAATAGAACTTCACCTTTGTATACAACATATTGTCCGTTAAAAGTAACATATGTATCAATTTCTAATTCATCAATAATAGGTTGAATCATAAATGGTGCACGGCCCGTAGCTATAGCGATTTCATAGCCATTTTCTTTCGCTTTTAATAGAGCGTCTTTTGCAGAAAGAGGAATTTTTTTCTCACTATTATAAAGCGTCCCATCAATATCAAAAAATAATAATTTAGTCATTTTACAATCCTTTCCATGTATAAATATATGTAAACGAAAAACACTTTACATATATATTACTCTTCAATATAATGAAGTTAGGGAGTGATGTGCCATGTTAAAGCGACTCAAAAAAAGACTTTTGAAACGACTTAATGGCATGCTCAGAAAAAAATCAATAGCCTAATTTATACTGTCCAGTCCTCTGGACAGTTTTTTTATATAGAAATTACTAGATAGAAGACTATTTCATTCAACAGCATCTTAAAAAGGTACATTTCTAGCGCCCCTTTTCTTTATTTTAAATGAGCCACATGATAATATAAAGGAAATGCATTTTTTTTAACTTTGTTTAGAAATATTACCAACATTTTTATCTTACAAAATGGCGTCCTGTTCTTCTTAAGAAGTGTAAAAATGTATACTTCCAAACAAAGTAATACTTTTGTGAGTCTACTTGATGTGTCACTTTTATTTTTAGACACTTCAAATCGTAAATCAGTTCCAAATTTTTCAGATTAGAATTTGAATTGTTTCACAAAAATAGGTAAAGTAAAGAGATGCAAAATGTACGTATTAAAGGAGAGAGAAAATGATTTACAAAGTTTATTATCAAGAAAATGCTCATGAGGTTCCAGTTCGCGAAAATACGAAAAGTCTTTATTTAGAAGCTTCTTCTGAAAGAGAAGTACGCCAATATTTAAAAGATCGTAATTACAATATTGAGTATATTCAATTACTAGAGGGCAATTATTTAGAATATGAAAAAAATAGCCCGAATTTCCGATTGGAGAATGCTTAATCCACATGAAATTTGTAAAAAATGATCAAGCAGCCGTTTTCGCACTCGGCGGACTGGGCGAAATTGGTAAAAACACATATGCAGTACAATTCCAAGATGAAATCATCGTTATTGATGCAGGAATTAAATTTCCTGAAGATGATTTACTAGGAATTGATTACGTAATACCAGATTACACATATTTAGTACGTAATGCTGATAAAATTAAAGGACTTTTTATCACTCATGGGCATGAAGACCATATTGGTGGTATCCCTTATCTATTACGCCAAGTAAACATTCCTGTATACGGTGGCAAATTAGCTCTTGGTCTACTACGAAATAAATTAGAGGAACACGGTCTACTACGTACGACAAAGTTGATCGAGATTAAGGAAGATGATGTTATCAAATTCAGAAAAACATCAGTTAGTTTCTTCCGAACAACACACAGTATTCCAGACGCATTTGGTATTGTCGTTAAAACACCTCCTGGAAATATCGTTCATACTGGAGATTTTAAATTTGACTTTACTCCAGTTGGCGAACCAGCTAATTTAACAAAAATGGCTGAAATCGGACGAGATGGTGTTTTATGTCTACTATCAGATAGTACAAATGCAGAAGTTCCAAACTTTACGATGTCTGAAAGAAAAGTTGGCGAAAGTATCCACGACATTTTCAGAAAAGTAGAAGGTCGTATCATATTTGCCACTTTCGCTTCAAACATTCATCGTTTGCAACAAGTGACAGATGCTGCTGCACAATATGGGCGTAAAATTGCGGTATTTGGTCGCTCAATGGATAATGCTATTTCAATTGGGCGTGAATTAGGATATATTACAGCTCCAAAAGAAACCTTTGTTGATGCACAAGCAATTAATCGTCTTCCTGCAAATGAAGTAATGATTTTATGTACAGGCTCTCAAGGGGAACCTATGGCAGCATTATCGCGTATAGCTAATGGAACACACAGACAAATTCAAATTCAACCTGGCGATACAGTAGTATTCTCTTCTTCACCTATTCCTGGTAATACTACAAGTGTCAACAAAATAATTAACTTATTATTTAGAGCTGGAGCAGAAGTTATTCATGGCTCATTAAACAATATCCATACTTCTGGACATGGTTCTCAAGAAGAACAAAAATTAATGCTTCGATTAATCAAACCTAAATTCTTCATGCCAATTCATGGTGAATATCGTATGTTAAAAATGCATACGAATTTAGCTGTTGATTGTGACGTTCCTGCTGAGAACACATTTGTGATGGAAAATGGTGACGTCCTAGCATTAAGTCCAAATGAAGCGCATGTTGCAGGAAAAATCCCTTCTGGTGACGTTTATATTGATGGAAGCGGTATTGGAGATATTGGAAATATCGTTTTAAGAGATCGTCGTATTTTATCAGAAGAAGGTTTAGTCATTGTCGTTGTTAGTGTAGACATGAAAAAACAAAAAGTGGTTGCTGGACCAGATATTATTTCACGTGGTTTCGTCTATATGCGTGAATCAGGTTCGATGATAAGTGAAGCACAAAAAATGCTAGCAAGTAATTTAAATGAAACAATTCAAGAAAAAACGACACAATGGACTGAATTGAAAAATGAAATTAATGATTTATTAGGTCCTTATTTATTTGAAAAAACAAAACGACGACCTATGATTTTACCAATCATAATGGAAGTTTAATAATTAAGAAAGCAACTTCACTATCTTGGTGAAGTTGCTTTTCCTTTTAATAAAACAACTAAAGGGTTATAAATTAGATGATTTTCATCTAATTTATAACCCTTTAAAAAACAGATTTAATATGCTACCCCATCGCTTTTTTCACGAATCGATTAATATCTACAACTGCACCAATTACAAGTAATACATCGCCTAATAAAATTTTCTCATCAGCATTTGGTGAAATGACGATGGCATCATCTCTTTTTATTCCAACAATATTAATCCCATAGTTAGCTCGGATATCTAAATCTTTAATAGAGTATCCTGCAATACGATCATTCGCTTTAATTTCCATAATTGAATGCTCATCGGATAATTCTAGGTAATCTAGAACATTACTTGACATCATATTATTTGCTATTCGAATCCCCATATCTCGTTCAGGATGAATGATTTTATCAGCACCTATTTTTTTTAATACTTTTGCGTGATAGTCATTTGTAGCTTTTACAGTTACATTCGGAACGCCAAGCTCTTTTAATATTAACGTCGTTAAAATACTTGCTTGGATGTTTTCACCTATTGCAACAATCACGTGTTCAAAATTTCGTATACCTAGCGATTTAATAACTTCTTCATCCGTTGTATCTGCAATAATCGCTTGAGTTGCAATTTTTGCATATTCGTCCACTCGTTCAGAATGGGCATCAATTGCCATTACATCCGCGCCTAGTCGAATTAGTTCACGTACAATACTTCCACCAAAACGGCCCAGACCAATGACTACGAATTCTTTTTTCATACTTTACCTCCGCGCTAATGAGTAGTGCTGTAGTCATTTTAACTCAAGGCACTTAGTTTGTAAAAAATCATTTTTTTATAGAGATCCTAAATACTCTGTTTCAAGTATTCTCTCCACAATTGCGTTTTTTACAAAAGATACATCATAAGCTTTTGCATTGGGTCTTGAACTAACCACATTTACGATAGATTCATTTATGTAATGGATCCCAACACCATCATCAGCTGCAATTCCCTGTTGCAACTTATTGCTTGAGATTAGCTTTTGATATGCAGGTCTTCTTAATTCTTCTCCATCATAATGTGGACAATGGCTACCTTTTATAAAACCTAATCCATTAATAGGTTCAAGTTTGTCTCCAAAAGAATCAGTTACCCCCTGTTCATACCAACAAATGGAACCTGCACTAAGCCCAGAAAGTATTATTCCTTGTTTCCAAGCTTCTCGTATGATTTGATCTAATCCCCATTCTTTCCACAAAGCTAATAAATTTTTCGTATTTCCTCCACCAACATAAAGAATATCTTTGTCTAGTATAAAACCCTCTAAATCTCTCGTTGGGGGTTTAAAGAGGGATAAATGAGATGGCTCACAAGGAAGTTTTCGAAATGAATGATAAAATCTAGATATATAACCTTCTGAATCCCCACTAGCTGTAGGGATGAAGCAGATTTTAGGTATATCCTTTGTTGATTGTTTCAATATATATTGGTCAAGAACTAAGTTATCAGGCTCCATCGAGAAGCCTCCCCCACCTAGTGCAATAATTTGCCTCATTTATACTACCTCCACATCATTAGGGAATTTTTACTGTTTGACACCAATTACTCGTATTCTTTTATAATCCGCAACCCAATTTTCACCATCATATAATTGTGATTTTAATGCAGTTTCAACGCCTGTGATAATATGTTCGACTCGCTCCGGATGTATTCCTTTAAACAATTGACTTCCAAACATTCGAATCCAATTTTTAAGTCCTTCCTCACCTACTAAAGGTGTTGGTCGATCAAAATGCTGTGCTAGTGTTACTCGGAAACCTACATCTTCCATTAAACTTGTGTACTCCCCTATACTTGGGAAATACCATGGATTATTTTCAATATTGAATTCATGTGCATCCTTTATAATTCCATTAATGATTTCGTTTGTTATTATTTGAACATTCCCTTTACCGCCAAATTCAGCTACAAAACGTCCTCCTGATTTTAGACTCTTGTAAATGCGTTCTGCTACTTTTTTAGGTGGATGGACCCAATGAAGGGTTGCATTAGAAAAGACTGCATCAAAAGTATTTTTGTAGTCCATTGTAGTTGCATCTTGTACATTAAATTGAAGATGTGGATACTTATTTATTGCTTCACCAATCATATTTACTGATTTATCAATCCCAATAACATTTACTCCTATTTCAAAAAGTGTATTTGTCAAATCACCCGTTCCACAACCTAAATCCAAAATGCTCTCTCCAGCTCTTGGTTCGAGCAATTCAATTAAACTATTCCCATACTTTGAGACAAAATAATGGCTTTGATCATATAGATTAGCATTCCAGTTATCTTTGACCTGTTCATTGCTATTTGACATTCATCCATTTCCCCTTCACCCTAAATTAACTTGATTATATTGGAAATCCTTAATAACTTATAGAACTTATTTTCGATAAGCGTTATAACAAGTTGTTATAAACGAATAGTTAAAATCAAATTAACCTTAAGTAAAAGGTTTGTTGAAATTATAGAATTTCAACTTCAATTAAAAAACGAACTACAATAGCAAAACTCTAAATAAAGTTTCGAAGTAGTTCGTTTTTTCTATTTGACATTATTAGTTAAAGATTTGATAACATCGCATTTTATCTTTTATTTAGTTCCCACTTTAACATGCTCTCACATTGGCCAACTCTCTTCATATTTAATTTCTCTAAAACTTTAATAGAAGAAAGATTGTCTTCATAGCATTCTGCCACTATTTTATCAACACAATCGAAAGTAAATGCCCACTTAATAATTTCCTTAACCGCTTCTGTTGCATACCCCTTATTTTGGTAAGAAGGCTTTATTCCATATCCAACTTCAACTGTATGATTTGAATCTGGTTTTCCTTTAAAACCAATATCTCCAATAATCGAATTACTTTCTTTTTCTATTACCAACCATACTCCCCATCCAAATTGCGATGGATCAGCCTTCAATTCATTTATATAAAACTTAATGTGAGGGCCGATTTTATAGTCTTCCTCTGAAATTGTCTCTAATAATTCTTCGGTACAAGGTATGACTTTTAATCTTTTTGTATGTAACTCCATTTATTTCTCCTATCTGTTTAGGTTATTTATAGATTCAAATGTTGTCATTATTTTACAACGTACTCACAAATGAAGGAAGCATTTTAGGATCATAGAAATATTAGTTAAACTCAATCACTCTATTCACACGCTGTTCCAACATTCTCATCCCACCACCACCAACTTGGTAATGGCGCAATACACCTGATTTATCAAATATATAATAGGTAGGAACATATTCATTTTCAAATTCATTCGTTAACTTTAGATCATTATCAATGTAGATTGGTTGATTCATTTTAAATTGTTTGGCGACTTTACTAATTAGTTCAATATCTTTATCTTCTTTCGAACGTGGCATATGCACAGCAATACTATTTAATTGGTCGTTATATCGATGGATTAGGCGATTTATATCACCCATTTCTTCCTTACATAAATAACAACTTACTGACCAAAAGTGAATTAAAGTTGGTTTTTCACCTACCAAATCAATACGTTTTACTTCACCGTTTAGCCATTTCGTAGCACCATTAAGTTCCGGTAATGGCGAACGTAATTTCATAATCTACGCCTCCTAATCAACATTAAAGGACCTCTCAATTTAGAAGTACATAATTTATTCCGATAGTTGCTACACAGATAGCATGAACTTCTTCACTGCCTTCCAAGTAGAACACAAAATTAATTGGATTTTTCATTGAACAATTCTTTATTAGTAGATTCAACTTCCTTTTATTTTGTGCTTCATTTCATTAATTGCCTAACATACTTGCAAAAAAATGCAATTTTATACATTTAATTCGAAAAATTGTAAAAACCATATTGAATATTACAATTTTTTATGTATAATGATTATCGTTATTGTAAACTTTAGGTTTTGTATTTGTAAACTTCTCAAACTAAAAGTTTATGAAGACTAAACTAAAAGGGGCAAGAAAAACTTATGCAAATTGGAAGGAAAATTAAATCATTACGTCTTAAGAAAGGACTAACTCAAGAAGAACTTGGAGAAAGAACAGATTTAACAAAAGGTTACATTTCTCAGCTTGAACGTGATTTAAATTCACCCTCTATTGATACACTCTTTAGTATATTAGAAGTTTTAGGCACGACCCCAAAAGAGTTCTTCGATGATTCAACAATCGAAGAAAAAGTCGTTTATAACCAGGATGATCAAACAACATTTTTTGATGAAGAAAAAAAATACGAAATCAAATGGTTAATTCCCACTTCTAATGAAAAAGAGATGGAACCAATTTTATTAACACTTGAAAAAGGCGGAGAATACAAATTATTTGAGCCTTCTTTAGCTGAGACATTTATTTATGTTTTGAAAGGTCGTATACGTGTTGTCATCGGTGAAGAAGAATATATCGCTGGTGAAGGAAATGCTGTGTACTATGAAGCATCAAGTAATCATCAAATTTTCAATGCAAATAACGGAACAACAGAGTTGCTTCTTGTAGCAACTGAATCTTACCTTTAAAGCTTGGAGGCGAAAAGTTTGAGTAATACTATTATTCGTTTTGAAAACGTAACAAAATCGTATGATGACGAAGTTGTTTTAAAGAATGTAAATTTTGAACTTGAAAGAGGAAAATTCTACACATTGCTAGGACCATCCGGATGTGGTAAAACAACCATTTTACGTTTGATTGCTGGGTTTACTGAGGCATCTAGCGGAAATATTTATTTTAATGAAAAGAAAATCAACTCCGTTCCTGCGAATGAAAGACAAGTAAATACAGTTTTCCAAGACTATGCCTTATTCCCTCATCTCAATGTGTATGAAAATGTAGCCTTTGGATTACGTATTAAAAAATTAAAAGAAATTGAAATTAATGAACGAGTATTAGAAGCGCTTAAGTTTGTTAACTTATCTGGTTTTGCTCAACGTGAAATTTCAGAAATGTCAGGTGGGCAACGTCAACGTGTTGCTATTGCACGTGCCATTGTAAACGATCCAGAAGTTATTCTACTAGACGAGCCTCTTTCTGCATTAGACTTAAAATTACGCTCTGAAATGCAATATGAACTTCGTGAATTGCAACAACGTTTAGGTAAAACATTCGTTTTTGTTACCCATGACCAAGAGGAAGCTTTAGCGATGTCTGACGAAATCTTTGTATTAAACGAAGGTGAGATTCAACAGTCTGGTACACCAGTTGACATCTATGACGAACCAATTAACCGTTTTGTAGCTGACTTTATCGGAGAATCTAATATTGTGAACGGTGTCATGATTGAAGATTATAAAGTGCAATTTAATGGGAAAGTGTTTGATTGTGTTGACAAAGGGATGAAACCGAATGAAAAAATCGATATCGTCATTCGACCTGAGGATTTAGAAATTACTTCTGTAGACAGAGGAAAATTAATTGTAAAAGTTGATACACAACTATTCCGTGGCGTTCATTATGAATTATCTACTTACGATAAAGATGGTAACGAATGGTTAGTCCATTCTTTGAAAAAAGCAGATGTTGGGCAAGAAATTGGTTTAGACTTCGATCCAGAAGCGATTCACGTAATGCGATTAAATGAAACAGAAGAAGAGTTTGATAAACGTTTAGAATCATACGGAGAAGAAGAAAATGACAAATAAAGCATCAAAAGGTTCGTTATTCCCTTATGTTATCTGGATCGCTCTTTTTGTTATAGCTCCCATTCTATTAGTCGTTTACTATTCTCTACTAGATTTGAATGGTCATTTTACATTAGCAAACTACGTGAACTTTTTCTCACCTGCTTATTTAACCATGACTCTAACAAGTTTTTGGTATGCCTTTTTAATTACATTTTTCACTTTACTTGTTTCGTATCCAACAGCCTATTTACTAACAAAAACAAAACATAAACATTTATGGTTAGTGTTTATCATTGTCCCATCATGGATTAACTTATTGTTAAAAACCTATGCGTTTATAGGGATTTTTGGCTTATATGGCCCTATTAATGCTATAGCAGAAGTGTTTGGTCTTGAACCTACACAAATACTATTTACCGATTTTAGTTTTATATTTGTGTCAGTTTACATTTTTATTCCATTTATGATTATTCCAATTTTTAATGCATTAGATAAGTTAAATCCAACGCTTGTTTATGCAGCTAGAGATTTAGGCGCAAATCGATTTACAACGTTTCGTCGAGTTGTGTTTCCACTAACAATCGAAGGGGTAAAATCCGGTATTCAAGTTACCTTTATTCCTGCCCTGTCCCTATTCATGATTACACGACTTATTGCTGGTAACCAGGTAATTACTTTAGGTACAGCAATTGAACAACAATTCCTAGTTGCTCAAAATTGGGGCATGGGATCAACCATTGCTGTATTCTTAATACTATTTATGGTTCTTATTATGGTATTTACAGGAAATCGTAGAAAGAGAGGTCGCGTATAATGAAAAAACTAACGCCTGGTGCAAAAATTTATTTAGCTATAATCTTTATCATTTTATACGCGCCGATTTTCTATTTGATATTCTATTCATTTAATAGTGGCGGCACAATGAATTCCTTTGAATCCTTTTCATTGGAACATTACCAAGCCGTTTTTGAGGATTCACGATTACTAGTAATATTGATTAACACTGTCATCATCGCGTTACTTTCAGCATTAATTGCTACAATGATTGGAACATTAGGTGCTATTGGCATTGTGTCTATTAAAAACAAGAAAATGCGTAATACCCTACTATCTTTTAACAATGTATTAATCGTTAGCCCTGATGTTGTCATCGGTGCTAGCTTCTTAATTCTCTTTACAATGGTTGGTGTGAAACTTGGGTTTACATCTGTCCTTGTTTCCCATATTGCTTTTAGTATTCCAATTGTTGTACTAATGGTGTTACCAAAACTATTGGAAATGAATGCATCTTTAATAGATGCAGCGCAAGATTTAGGTGCAACAAGAAGAGACGTTTTAACTAGAGTTATTTTGCCTTATATTAAGCCCGGTATTTTTGCAGGTTTTTTCATGGCCATTACTTATTCATTAGATGATTTTGCTGTTACATTTTTCGTAACAGGAAATGGTTTCTCAACTCTTTCAGTTGAAATCTATTCAATGGCTCGAACTGGGATTACTTTAACAGTTAATGCGATTTCAGGTATTGTCTTTATAGCAACTGTACTTATTGTAATCGGTTATTATTTTGTAACGAATCGCACCAGAGCTAGCCATAAGGAGGTGCAACAATGAAATCTTTAGTTCAAGCAACTATTGCAATCATCGTTACTTGTGCCCTTCTTTTCATTGCTGCTCACCAGTTAGAAAAGGGTGGAACACAAGGTAGTAGTGATACCATTACTGTCTATAACTGGGGAGAATATATCGATCCAGATTTGATTGACAAATTTACTGAAGAAACAGGAATTAAAGTCATTTACGAAACATTCGATTCAAATGAAGCGATGATCACGAAAGTAAAGCAAGGTGGATCAGCATATGATGTTGCTGTCCCTTCAGAATATGCGGTTGAAATGATGGTTGAAGATGATTTACTTCTTCCACTAGATCATTCAAAAATTCCAAATATGAAAAATATCGATCCCTACTTTTTAGACTTACCCTTCGACCCTGGAAATCAATATACCATTCCTTATTTTTGGGGTACGGTTGGAATCGTTTATAATCCTACTATGATTGATGAAGATTTAACCTTTGAGTCTTGGGAAGATTTATGGGATCCATCACTTAAAGGAAAAGTGTTTTTAGTCGACGGTGCACGTGAAGTAATGGGAATGGGGCTTAATTCACTTGGTGAGTCCTTAAATGCAAAAGACGACCATTTATTACGTCAAGCAACAGACAAATTAATATCACTATCACCAAATGTGAAAGCAATTATTGGAGATGAAATTACTCCACTAATGATTAATAATGAAGCTTCTGTCGCACTTACCTGGTCTGGCCAAGCGGCAGATATGATGTGGGAAAATGAAGACTTAGACTTTGCTGTTCCACAGGAAGGTTCTAACTTATGGTTTGATAACTTTGTTATCCCTAAAACAGCTGCAAATATTGATGGTGCCCATGCATTTATTAACTTTATGTTAGATCCAGAAAACTCTGCTCAAAACAACGATTATGTAGGATACTCAACACCAAATGCAGCAGCCATGGAATTAATGGATCCAGAGGTCATTGAAGACGAACGCTTCTATCCAACTGAAGAATTACGCGAAAAATTAGAAGTATACGAAAACCTTGGTGCAAAATGGTTAGGAAAATATAACGAATACTTTTTAGAGTTTAAGATGTCCTTACGATAATCGATTACATAGTCCATCCAAATAAGAGGATGGACTATTGTTGTTTAGAAGATTAATAATTGTAGTCCTACATCTCATATTATGTTAAGCTATTGATTATTGAATTTCTATTTTAAACCATTTTTTGGGATGACTTAAGGGGTAGGTGACATCATGTCTCAAAAATCGAAAAAGATTATTTTATTTATTTTAATGTTCAATATGTTTATTACAATGGGTGGAATTGGAATCGTTATTCCGGTATTACCTTCCTATCTCGAAATCTTTGGTGTTGGTGGCCAGGTGCTCGGCTTTTTAATCGCTTGCTTTGCATTAGCGCAATTTTTACTTTCACCGGTTGCTGGGGATTTATCTGATAGATATGGTAGAAAGGTATTTATTATCACCGGTCTGATTATTTATGGAATATCCCAAATTTTATTTGGCCTTGCGAATGAGGTCTGGATTTTATTCATTGGTAGATTTTTAACTGGGGTTGGGGCTGCATTTATTATGCCTCCGATCATGGCATATGTTGCTGATATTACAACAGAAGAAGAACGCGGTAAGGGTATGGGGCTTCTTGGTGCTGCGATATCACTTGGATTTATGATTGGTCCTGGTATTGGAGGATTTTTAGCAACAGTGAACCTACATTTTCCGTTCCATGCATCAGGAGTTGTTGCATTAATCGCTGCTCTATTGTCTTTAATCATACTACCTAACGTAAAACCACAACAAAAAATGCTTAATCAGCAAGCGCAAGCAAAACCTAAATCACGAGAAAATTTATTACAACAATTAGTTCGTTCAGTTAAAACGCCGTATTTCATCTTACTAATAGTCGTCTTTACATTTAGTTTTGGAATCGCCAATTTCCAATCAACTTTATCGATGTTTTTAACGATTAAGTTTGACTATACACCAACAGATATCGCTGTTGTCATTACAATTGGTGGGTTTGTTGGCGTCATTCTACAAATGTTCATTATCAACATATTGTTTAAAAAATATGGTGAAATGAAAATTATTTTGATTAATCTGGTTGCAGCAGCAATTACGATGTTTTTAATGATATTTGTGAATGGTTATTTTGTTATTTTGACTGTAGCTACCCTTTTCCAAATATCAACGATTTTCATCCGTCCTGCAGTAAATACACTAGTATCTAAATTAGCAGGGAAAGATCAAGGTTTCGCAGCAGGTATGAACAATGCCTATATGAGTTTAGGAAATATGATTGGTCCAGCTCTAGCTGGTATCTTACTTGAATGGAGTATGCCTTCACCATTTATTTTAGGTGCAATTATATTATTAGGCTGTTTTGCTTTAGCTTATGGATGGAATCGCAAAAAAACTTCCACAATATTGCAAGCGGAAGCTAAATAATGAAAGTACGAAACTATCTTTGAAAGAACTCTTTCGAAGATAGTTTTTTATTTAAACGCTTTTAGTTCTCCTAAATAGTAATTTCACTTCATAAAATAGAATGATAAGCTAGTAAATCAATTTGAGGTGATAGAATGACGAACTGGATTAATAATTTATCTCCCCAAGTAATAGAGCAAATATTAGAGACAGCGTTCTTATGGTTTGTCGTGGTCGACCGGGATGCTAGAATCAGTTTTATTAACGATGAATACTGTAACTTTCTTGAAGTGAACCGAGAAGATGTCATTGGTAAACACGTTGGAGAAGTAATCGAAAATTCAGAGATGCACCTTGTGATTGAAAAAGGAGCAGCTGATATCGCGACTCCTCATTTTATTAAAGGAACATACATGTTACCAAATCGTATACCCATTTATGTCGATGGAGAAATTGCTGGTGCTTTCGGGAGCGTTATTTTCCGAGACATCAATGATTGGAAAAAATTAAATTCCCATGTACGAAAGTCATTAGAAGAAATAGAAAAAAACACAAAATTATCGGACAATCCAATACTAAGTTTAAGCGATATGATTGGGTCCTCAAACTCAATCCGAAAAATTAAAGAAACGATAACTTTAGTCGCTCCGACGAAACTACCTGTATTAATTGAAGGTGAAATCGGTACTGGTAAAGAATTATGCGCTAGAAGCATTCATCGGTTATCTGACCGCGCAGAGCATCCATTTATTAAAGTAAATTGTTCAGCAATTCCAAAAGAATTACTAGAAATAGAATTGTTCGGAAAATGGGATGGAACAACATTAAAAAGAGGAAGAATCTCACTTGCCGAAGGTGGAACCATTTTACTACAAGAAATCAATGAACTTCCTCAAACGATTCAAGCAAAACTACTAAAAGTAATTCAAGAAGGTGCGATTCAACCAGTTGGCAGTGATGAAGAAATACAAATTAATACTCGAGTTTTATTAAGTTCAAATGTTCCCCTTATCGATTTAGTGAAGTCAAAGCACTTTCGTGAGGATTTATTTTATCGTATTCAATCCATTACATTGCAAGTCCCTCCCCTACGCGAAAGAATAGAAGATTTGCCTGATCTTATTCATACATTCGTAAACAAGTTTTGTGCAGAAGCAGGAAGAAGAAATATTAAAGTACATCGGAAAGTGTTTTGGGTTTTACAAAACTATGATTGGCCAGGCAATATTCGTGAACTGCAAAATATCATTCAAGCAATTGTTCACCTCGTAGATGGAGAACAAATCACAGCAGACATATTACCACTTCATCTTCTTCGCCAACAAATGAAATATAGCCGTTCAAATGGAACTTTAGAAGAAATCTTAGCACACGTTGAAGGACAAGTCATAAAGGAATATCTTGAGGTAGAAAAAGATAAGACAATCATTGCAGAAAAACTTGGAATTAGTCGTTCCACTCTCTATGAAAAAATAAAAAAACACAACTTATGACCCATAATCCAGCATTTCGGACACATTTCCGGTATGCTGGATTTTTTATTATCAGACAAACATTATGTTTGCTAAATTACTACATCTTAATTTCCAGAATTCTGGATTTCTACTAGAAAATCACGTTCACATTTTCGTAACAACCAATTGCATATAGTGAACTAATCTTCAAATAGTAACTCTTGCAAGCTGTTTATCTTACTAAATGAAAAGGAGGGATTTAGAGTAGTAGATTAAGAGAGATTTCATCTTTGTAATTACTAAATAACTAAAGCATTTTGAACTCATTTATTCATCTATTAAAGGAGGGTTTACTTATGGATGCAAGCACAATTATGAGTATGATTGGTCTAATTGGCGGGCTTATTCTATTAATTTGGCTAACTATGAAAGGTGTAAATATTATTATTGTAGGTCCTATCTCTGCATTATTTGTTGCTGTATTGTCTGGAATGCCTTTATTTCCGCAACTTGCAGAAGAAGGGGTTGCAAACTTTGTAACGAGTTATATGACAGGGTTTACCGGGTTTATCATGTCCTGGTATTTAATGTTCCTATTAGGTGCTGTTTTTGGTAAAGTTATGGAAGATAGTGGTGCTGCAGATGCAGTCGCAAAATTCATCGTCGATAAATTAGGAATGAAATATGCCACTCTTTCAATTGTCATTGCCTGTGCCATTTTAACATATGGTGGAGTTTCCCTATTCGTTGTAGCATTTGCAGTGTATCCAATGGCAATTTCTTTATTTAAAGAAGCAGATTTACCACGTCGTTTTATTCCAGCTACATTAGCGTTAGGTTCCGTTACGTTTACAATGACCTCTGCTGGTTCTCCAGAAATTCAAAACTGGATACCAATTGAATATCTTGGGACAAACCATCTAGCAGGTTGGGAAGTAAGTTTAATTGTCGCTGTATTTATGGCGGTGTTTGGATACTGGTGGTTGAAGCGAATTATTAAAAAGGCTGTTGATAAAGGCGAACGTTTTGTTGCACGTGACACAGATCCAAAAGTAGATGCAACTCGCTCTTTACCAAATCCAATCGTTTCAATGGTTCCTTTAGCAGTTGTTTTAATCATCTCTTTCATCTTCCACCATAATTTAGCACAATCTGCACTTATTCTTGCATTACTAGGTGGAATTATTGCAACATTTATTGTCAGTTGGAAACATTTTAAAAATCCATGGGAAGCTGTTTCTCAAGGAACGCTTGGAGCTATTGTAGCAATCGGAAATACTGCTGCTGTAGTTGGATTTGGTGGCGTAGCAAAAGCTGTACCTGCATTTACATTTGCAGTTGATTCAATGACAAGTATTCCAGGTTCTCCACTTATCGGAGCAGCTGTAGCAGTATCTGTTATTGCTGGGATGACCGGATCTGCTTCAGGAGGTCAAACTATCGCGCTGCCTTTAATTGCACCTGGATATTTAGATGCCGGTGTCAATCCCGAAGCTCTGCACAGGGTAGTTGCAATATCATCCGGTGCCTTAGACTCTTTACCACATAACGGATATGTCGTTACTACAATCCAATCTGTATGTGGTGAAAAGCATAAAGATGCTTATTGGTCTGTAGCTGCAACTACTGTTGTTACACCTGCTATTGGTGTTGTCATTGCTATTATTTTATTCTCGCTTGGTCTAGGTCTTTAATTTATCTATTAGAGCCTATTACTTGGCTCTTTGTTGGGGGGTATTTTTTTGTGGTAGAAAATAAAGTTGTGTTCATTACAGGTTCAGCACAGGGTATTGGTTATGAAATAGCAAAGGCCATTTATTCAAAAGGGGCAAAAATTGTCTTAACAGATAAGAACAAAGATAAAGTAAAAGAAGCAGCTGCATCTCTTGGAAGTCAGGCTATTGGTCTAACTTGTGATGTAACAAATGAACAAGATATCATCTCTTCAATTAATACGACAATTGAACAATTTGGAAGAATTGATATATTAATAAATAATGCAGGTATGCAACATGTCTCAATGATTGAGGATTTTCCAACCGATCGTTTTGAATTACTAATTAAGATAATGCTAACCGCTCCATTTGTTACGATAAAACATGTTCTTCCACATATGAGAAATCAACAATTTGGGCGAATTATTAATATTGCTTCTATTAATGGGTTAGTTGGATTCGCTGGTAAAGCAGCTTATAATTCTGCTAAGCATGGCGTAATTGGTTTAACAAAGGTAGCTGCATTAGAAACAGCAACAGATGGAATTACTGTTAATGCAGTATGCCCTGGTTATGTAGATACACCGTTAGTCCGTAATCAGATGTCTGATTTAGCCAAAACGCGAAATGTACCTTTGGAAAACGTTTTAGAGGAAGTAATTTATCCACTTGTACCACAAAAACGTTTACTTGATGTCTCAGAAGTCGCAAATTTAGTACTATTTATCGCAAGTGAAGAAGCAAAAGGAATGACAGGGCAAGCAGTCGTATTAGATGGCGGCTACACTGTACAATAAGAAAAAGGTGAAGAAAACCATTACGATTTTCTTCACCTTTTCTTTTTTATAAAGAACGAATAAATTGTTCTACAAAATTTGCATTCAATTCAAGTAAGTTTTCATCAGGCGTAATTTTTGCATGATGCAAACCGTATTCACAGTTAGCGCCTGCCCAGTATAATGCACCAGGTATTTCCTTAAGAAAATAACCAAAATCCTCACCTGTCATTGCGGCTGGACTTAAATACGGCTGACTATTATTAAATTGTTCAGCAAATGATAATAGCTTATTCGCACATTCTTCATTGTTATTCACTTCATAGTACATAGCACCATAATCGATTGAAATAGAACATTCAAACGAAGCTTCTATTCCCTTACAAATCGCTTCAATTCGTCGTTTCACTTCGCTCATTGCGTCAGCATTTAACGTACGAATTGTGCCTTCTAATCTAGCATTTTCAGCAATGATGTTTTGAACTGTTCCTGAAGTCATTTTTCCTATGGTGATAACAGCACTTTCCATCGGATCTACGTTACGACTAATAATCGTTTGTAACTGAAGGATTAAATTGGCAGCAGCTACCGTCATATCTCTTGTTTTATGAGGATACGCAGCATGCCCTCCTAATCCTTTTAAATCTATAAATAACTCAGATGTATTAGCAAATAGTAGACCTGGACGTGTAGCTACTGTTCCCACAGGGTATTCAGGAGCAATATGTAAAGCATAGATTTCATCTGGTAAAAGATCCGGTCTTTCAGATTTTAACCATTCGAGCATGGGCTTTGCTCCACCAGGACCTTCTTCGGCAGGTTGGAAATAGACAATTACATTTTGTTTTGGCTGATTCATTGCAAAAGCTTTTACTAAAGCTAATGCAATTGTCATATGACAATCATGCCCGCACGCATGCATTCTTCCCTCATGGGTTGAAGCGAAGGATAACCCTGTTTCTTCAACTATTGGAAGACCATCTATATCTGTACGCCAACCAATTGTCTTGGAAGGTTGACTACCTATAATTTTCACTACAATACCTGTTTTCCATGTTGTAATGGTTAGGTAATCCTGCGGCAGTGAATTTATATAATTTAATAAATACTCTTGTGTTTTAAATTCTTGAAACCCAAGCTCAGGTATTTGATGAAGGTCTCTTCGGATTTGGATTAGTGAATTCACTCGAGATACACCTTCTTAAATGTTTCTTAGAGCATCAATGATTTCAGTTTTTGATTTTGTTTTTTCATCGATTTTCTTAATAACTTTTGCTGGTACACCACCAACAACTGTATATGGCTCTACATCAGAGATTACGATTGCCCCAGCAGCTACAACTGCTCCTTTACCAACGCGAACTCCTTCTAATACTACTGCATTTGCACCGATTAGAACTTCATCTTCAATAATAACTGGTTGTGCAGATGGTGGCTCAACAACACCGGCTAGAACTGTTCCTGCACCAATATGACAGTTTTTCCCTACTGTAGCACGTCCACCTAATACTGCACCCATATCGATCATTGTTTTTTCGCCAATTTCAGCTCCAATATTAATGATTGCACCCATCATAATGACCGCATTATCTCCAATAGTCACTTGGTCACGAATGATTGCACCTGGTTCAATACGTGCGTTTTGATATTTTAAGTCAAGTAGTGGTACACCAGAATTACGGCGGTCATTTTCTACAACATAGTCTGTAATTTGATCTGCATGTTGTTTTAATGCTGCTTCAATTGTAGTCCATTCACCAAAAACAACAGCGCTAGAACCTTCACCAAATACTTTTGTATTTTCACCATATGATAAATTTGCTACATTTTCACCTTTTACATAAACTTTTACGGGTGTTACTTTTTTTGAGTTTGCAATAAAATCAATAATTTGTTGTGCATTTAGTTTTTCTGTCATAGAAAACTCTCCCTTCATATAAAACATGTTACAATTGTACAAAAATTTCAGTAAAATAGCACGATTTAAATTCTATCAATTTCCTATGATTTATAAATGGTACTTGCATGTTCTTTTACAACATCGACAAAAGCATTTACTTGGCGTAATTCAAATGCAGAGTCATAGCCTATTAGCCATGTATCACGGGTTAAACCTACATCTTTCTCACTAATAGATAATGGGATTTTGTTGACATTTTCTTCACCATTTAACGTAATGGAAGGTAATATTGCATACCCAATACCATTCATAGCCATTTGTTTACACGTTTCAATTTGATCAACAATAATTTGTCTACGTGGGTTTGATGAAAAATGTCTCTGCCACCAAAGTTGAATTTCTTGATAATAATTTGAATCACTTTTGAATTGAATAAAAGGTCGGTCTGTCGTAAGAACTTCATCAATCTCTGTTATTTCCTTATCCACTAAGTACATCATATCTTGAAATAAATGAATTTTCTTCCCTTTCCATTCTGCCTGACCGCGCACAATCCCAATATGCGCCTCCCCTTCGTAAAGCGCTTTTACAATTTCAGAGCTCCATCCAGTGATTAAAGAGATCTTTGCATCTGGATATTTCGTAACGAATTCTTTTAATACTTTTGGTAGCCAGTTTTGACCGACAATTGAAGCACAAGCAATTTTTAACGTACCATGCACTTTAGAATTCATCGCTTGAATGGTTTCAATAACTTCTTCTCTTCTTGCAATTGAATCTATTGCATATTGAATAACTAGTTCGCCTGCTGGTGTCGGTGTTAACCCTTTTTGAGATCTTATAAACAGCTTGGCTCCCCATTCTTTTTCAATTGTTTGAAGACGTTGAGAAAGAGCTGGTTGAGTTAAGAATAAACGTTCCGCTGCTTTTCGCATATTTTTTTCTTCAGCGAGTATTTTTATGATCTCAGCTTCTGTAGCTGTCACGTATGCCCCTCCCTACTTTGAAAAACATTACTACCTCGTGAAAGGAAGTATGGCTTCCTAATGTTGATTTCATAAAAAATTATACATGATGATGCACAAAAAAATCGACAAAACCATTTGATTTGGATTTTGTCGATACACAATTATTCGCTATTAATCTACTTGATAAATATATTTTTTTAATTGTTTTAAAATCACACGTCTTGTCAATATTCCAGCAAAGGTTCCCTCGTCATCGACTACACAAAGAAATGCATGATTGATCACTAAATCCAATGCTCTTTGGAAGGTATCTGTATTTTTTAAATACACCACATCAGCATCCATTACATCATCCACTTTAATAGATGACAGTTTATCATATTCAATTCGTTCTAATCCTAATATAGATTCAGTAATCATTTTCATACCGAGTAAACCATGTAGTCTGTACTTAGCATCTAATACTGGGATAGATGAATAACCCGTTTTCGTCAAGACAAGCAGTGCATGCTCTGCACTATTCCCGATCTGAACATGTGCAACTTTCTCCGATGGAATAATAAATTCACTAATCGGTTGATCTAATAAAACTTTTGTTTTGATAGAAATCATTTCCCCATTACCCCTTTTCTGTCCAATTCAGAACAGCTACTACTATTATTATCATATCATATTTATTCAAGTTATGACCATGACAATAACCGTGGTAATTTGTATACATTGGAAACGTTTTCATTACAAGTTGTGCCAAATAAACATACAAGCAATAAAATTCGAATTTCTATTACAGATAAAATAAATATTATTCGGGCATAGAAAAACATCAACTCGACATCAGTAGGTCGAGTTGTGTTTTTCTTCAAATTCTATTGCTTGCCCTTTATTAATATTTGTCTCAATTAATATTTGTATTGTGACCAATAATAAAAGATGATAATACCCGTAAACAAACCAAAAATAATGTACATGATGATAATTGGGTTCATTAAAATTGGATGCTCGCGAACATTTCGGCTAATTGGTGTATCAGATGCTGTTGCTCGTTCACCCGTTTTTTTCATAACACCAACCGTCATATAATAAGAAACCCAAACGATGATTGCACCCGTAATAATTGCAGGAATCGTCCACATTCCCATGAATATCACTCTCCTTTTTGAGTTTACAAGTAGTATTCATCGAAAATGACATTTTATGCTGACTGCAATTTAAGTAATAAAATAAACTACACATACGAGAAAAAGCCGGCAATTGTTTGCCGGCTTTCTATAAGTTAATGCACTAAATATTCTTTAATGATTTGTTCTACTGGAAGTGGTTTATTGTATAAATAACCCTGACCCTTTTGACAATTATGTTGCTTTAAAAACTGTTCCTGCAATTTCTCTTCAACACCCTCTGCCACTACATCCATTCCAAGATTTTGTGATAAAGTGATGATTGCTTTAATAATTGCTTCATTTTTATCATCTTTACTAATGTCTTTAATAAAGGATTGGTCAATTTTGATAATATCAATTGGATATTTTTTTAAATAACTTAATGATGAATATCCAGTACCAAAGTCATCCACTGATACAAACACGCCTAATTGCTTTAATTTAGATAGGATAGAGTGCGTTTCATTGACATTAACCATAGAACTTTCAGTAATTTCAAGTTCTAAATATTTCGGTTCAATTTGATATTTCGATAATAACTGTTCAATTTTCACAGCAAAATCTTCTTGCTTGAACTGCTTCGGCGATATATTAACTGCAATCCTTACAGGACGGTATCCTTTTGTTTTCCAATCTTGTAAGTTTTGACATACCTGTTCTAATACCCAATCACCAATTTGAATTATAATGCCTGAACTTTCAGCGATAGGAATAAATTGAGAAGGTGGAACATAACCAAATTTACGGTTATTCCAACGGATTAATGCCTCAAAACTGTCTATAGTATTTGTATGTAAATCAATTTGTGGCTGTAAATGGATTGATAATTCATCAAATTCAATTGCTCGTTTTAAGTGAGCTTCCATTAGGACTTCATTCGGAAAGGCCTGACTCATTTCACTTCTATAGAATCTATAGTGGTAGCGTCCATTCTGCTTTGCATAATAAACAGCTTGCTCTGCTTGGTGTAATACAGATTCCAAGTCATTATTATGACCATACGTACTTAGAGATATTCCAATGGATGTCGTAATAAAATACTCTTGTTCATCCAGTATAAATGGATCTTTAAATGCTTCAAGTATATCGTTTGCTAATGCCTCAATCTCATCTCTTGAATAATAACGAAGGATGAAAACAAATTCGTCTCCATTATATCGATAGATTTCACAAAACTCGTTGCGTAATTTTAATAATCGATTACTAACCATTTTAATTAACAAGTCTGCAGAGTTTTTACCTAATGATTCATTATATTTTTTAAAGCGATCTAAGTCAGCAAGAATTAGTGCCACATTAAGCCCATCTTTAAAATTACTGATATCTTCATTCCACTGCTCATTTAATGCTTTACGATTTAATAAACCTGTTAATTCATCTTGATAACTTACTAATTGTAATGGACTGCCGTCAGCTAATATAAAGTCATTTATATCTTTTAATATAATATGAATACCGATTACCTGGCCGTCCCAATAGGTTGGAAATGTTTTAATATTGAAAGGCTGTTGCTTAAATTGGTTGTTTTGAATTATTAATTTAGGCATTCCCATTGGAAAACCTTTTAGGGTATTTTTCACAACAACATTAAATTGATTTTTATATTCATCATCAATTATATCGAGTAAATTTTTACCTATGATAATTGAATTATCCTCTAATAATTTTTTAGATGCAGCGCGATTTGTATAAATAATCGTTCCATCTAAATCTAAAGAAATAATGGGATCGATATAATGTTCAATAAATAATAAATGTTTTTTTATACCAATTTCAGACTTTATACGTTCTGTTGTTGCATCGAAATTTTGTCGTATGACAATTGAGTAATAGTATTCATCACTTATGTGAATGGACTGTACATAAATCGCACACGGTTGTTCTTCACCCACGACATTGAATAACTTTACTTCACAATCATTCACATTAATTAAACTTTCTAGTTGGTCCCAATTAATAAAATGGAAAAATTCCTTTGCAGAAATTTTATTTTCGAATGATTCTAATTTTGATAAAGTTAAAGCTTTTGCGTTAATCATTTCAACAATGAAACAGTCATTAACTTTTTTGGCAATGACAACAGCATCGAATGGATTTAGTTTAATGATTTCGCTAAATATTTGTTCAACATGTTCTTGTTGTATGTTTGACATAGATTTTCCTCCAGTAAAAGGCGTATGGCTGCTTTCGTATGTCATTATGTCTTAGATATTAACTTAGACTTCAAAAATCATTATACATGAATCCTAATCTTCGACTATAACTCCACTCATTGCTTCTTCTATAAACAGCTCTTGACTATTTATTGTTCTAATACTATTTCGTTCATCTTTGTAATAATATTTTCCCGTTGAATCCTGGACTCTGACTTTTTCTGTATCAGATAACTGAGTTAAGAAAATATTCATAATACGATCTTTAATTTCATTTGCATAGATTGGGAATAAGATTTCTACTCGTTTTACCATATTACGAGTCATCATATCCGCAGAAGATAAGAAGACTTTATTTTCACCATTATGGTGGAACCAATAAATTCTTGCATGTTCTAAAAATCTTCCAACAATACTTGAAACCGTTATATTTTCACTTATTCCTGGAATACCCGGACGAAGACAGCATATACCACGCACAAGCAGTTCGATCTTTACTCCATGAATAGATGCCTCATAAAGTTTCATTATAATATCTTTATCGGTCAATGAATTCATTTTTGCACGAATATATCCACTTTTATATTGTTTATGACATTTAATTTCTTCATCAATTAGTTTGATAAACTCATCTCTAATATCAAATGGAGAAACAACTAAATGGTTAAATTTTGGTTTTTCAGTATATCCACTTAAATAATTAAAGAAGTTCGTAGCATCGATACCGAATTCTTTATCAGTTGTGATAATGCCCATATCCGTGTATGTTTTAGCTGTTGCATCATTGTAATTCCCTGTTCCAAGATGTACAAAACGCTCAATTTTCCCTTGACGACGTCGAACAACAAGTGTAATTTTTGAATGCGTTTTTAAATTATTCATCCCATAGATGACTAAACATCCTGCTTGTTCTAACTCTTTTGCCCAATGGACGTTATTTTCTTCATCGAATCGAGCTTTCAACTCAACTAAAACTGTCACTTGTTTACCATTTTCAGCGGCTTGCTTTAATGCCTGAATGATGGGCGAGTTACCGCTAACTCGATATAACGTTTGCTTAATGGCAAGTACTGTAGGGTCCACTGATGCATCTGCAACAAAATCAATGATTGGTTCAAATGATTCGTATGGATGATGGAAAAAGATATCTTGAACTAATGCCTTCTCATAAATATCTTCATCAGTATCTAAGTCTTTAGGATGTTGTGGAATAAAGCTTTCGTATACTAAATGTTCACGTCCAATGGAAATCTTCTTCACAAATCCGAATAAGAATGTAAGATCAAGTGGTCCATCAATTTTAAAAACATCAGATTCTTCTATTTCAAATTCTTCTAAAAGATAGTCAAGAACCTCATCGCTCATTTCACCATCTCTTACTTCTAAACGACTTCCTACACCCCATTTACGTTTCTTTAATTCCTTTTCAATTTCTACAAGTAAGTCTTGAGCACCTTCTTCATGAATTGTTAAGTCGGCGTTTCTTGTTAAGCGAAAAGCTTGAGTGGATTTCACTTTATAACCAAAGAATAATTGATCAATGTGACTCGTAATGACGTCTTCCAACAATACATAGACCTTTTCTCCATCTTGACTTGGAACTTCAATAAATCGATCTAAAACAGAAGGTACTTGAACAATTGCTACACGCTCATTATGTTCGATCCCTGCACTGTTGTCCTCAAGCATTACTAAAAGGTTTAACGTTTTTCCTAATAATGTTGGAAATGGGCGATAAGCATCTACAGCTACAGGTGTTAATACTGGGAATATCGTTTCTTCGAATAACTCATCAATATATCTTTTTTGCTCGTTATTTAAAGTTTTAAATTCCTTTAGAAAAACATTTTCTTTTGGTAACAAATCAAAAACTAAATGGCGGAATACTTCCATTTGTCTTCTAACAAGTTTCTGTGTACGTTCTGCAATTTTAGTTAATTGTTCTGTAGGTGTTAAACCAGATTTATTTTCAGGTTTATGATATCCAGCTCGAACTTGGTCTTGTAAACCAGCAACACGCACCATAAAGAATTCATCTAAATTTGAACTAAATATTGCGGTAAATTTCAATCGTTCTAATAATGGGTTGTGTTTGTCTTCAGCTTCCTCTAAAACGCGTTCATTAAATGCTAACCAACTTAGTTCACGATTATTATAGTATTGTGGTTTTGCAATCTCTTCTAGCATCTTTAAATAATGTTCATCTTGATCATTAATAGTTTGGATTACATCCTTTGCCCTTTCAAATGAACTTTTTCCAAGTTCGGTACTCATCCAGGTCATCCTTTCTCAATAAATTGAACGGTTACGGGCTTTTTAAACAGTCGTTCAAGATGCTTCTTTTGTCGTTCTGCTTGATATTTTTCTGCAACCGCACTTTTTTTGGCAGAGATCGTTATATGAATTCCATTTTCTTTCGTATCTAATTTGACTTTTTTTACAATATTTCGTTTCGAAATATTCAATGCATAGATGAATTTTAAAAATGCTCCATAATCTCGAAGATTTTTTAATTCCTCTTTCGAAAGCCACGATTCAAATGGTGTTGCAAATCGTCTGAAATAATCACGATTTTTATAAGAAGCTAATAGGGCTAATGTAACTCGTTCTTTATGATTCAGCCCTTCTATGGATTGGTTAGCGATAATGTAAAATGTATGTTGATTTGCCGAATCTCGTTCAATAAATTCACCAATTAAATAGACTTGAGCCGCTCTTCTAATTAACTCGTAATCCGTTAGATTAAATTGAAGTAAGTTTAACTCACAGCTTTGCTTGTATAATTGATCTGCTAGAGAGAGTAATGTTTTAGATTCTTCCTCTGTACGCCCATACTCAAAAGCAAGTTTTTTAGAATTCTCTTCAAAGACTTTATATTTATTAAAAGCTTCAGCATTATTTTGAAGTACTCGATGGATAATGACCCCTTCGCGCAAGCCTTTTTTACTCACTTGAAACTTCTTTGATCCGACAAATTCCATTAAAACTAAAAATACTTCCATAGCCAATCCAATAATATCTGCACGATCGGAGGATAAACCATCTAATTGTTTTAATTGTTCCATTGTCATATTTCCTAAAGATGCGTTCATATTCTCCAACTCATCTTTTAGAATTTCATAGTGGTGTACGCCAGAAATAGGATAGTCAACATGATGTTGGTGTACTTGTGCAACATTTCGCGCACTACCCCCAATTGCTACAATTGGATAATGCACATTTTGTATCCACGGTATACTAGCAAATTGATCTTTAATATATTCTCGAAGCTGATTTCTTTCTGATTCATTGATTAGTTCATCACTAACAAACTTTTGCTTTAGTGAAACTGTTCCAAAAGGAAAACTATATGAATTCTGAAGTTTTTTATCGGTATATAATGTGATTTCAGTCGAGCCCCCGCCTATATCAATGGTTACGGCGGAGGGAGTATCCATTGAATGTACGACTGCTAGGAATCCAAAATAGGCTTCTTCTTCCTCAGACAATATTTCTATTTTTATTCCCGTTTCTCGTTTCATTCTTGAGATAATTCTATTCTTATTTTTTGCTTGACGTATTGCTGCAGTTGCAACAGCTCGAATATCCGTAACCTCATAGTCTTCAATGATTTGTTTAAAAGAGTTTAATGTCGTTGCTAAAAGTTGTATTCCTTTTTCTGACATTTCACCATCTGATTCTATATAATTACGTAATCTCGCAACAGTTTTCATATTTCCAAATTCACGTAGTCCTTCATTCTTATCATATTGATAAAGTACAAGTCGAATTGTATTTGAGCCAATGTCAATAATTGCAGTCTTTAGTCTTCTCATACTTATCACGTCTCTTTTCATACAGAATTAAGGTTCATCAATTGAAATGGCGGACTACAGCTTAAAGTTTATTGATACAATTAATGCCTGCCATCATTAATGCTAATCACATTATGTATAGAATAGTGCATTATTTTCCTTATTAAACCCTGAAAAATAAAAAGTCGGAAGCCTTTGTAGGGATCCGACCTTGAGAACATTTCATATTAATAAAATCTTATTGGATACCCGATTGTTACATTCGACTATAATATAAGCTCATCTACCTTTAATATAAGTTCCGCTATTTCTGGTTTACTAATTTGTTCTTCAGCCCCAACTTCAATACCTTTATGTTTTAAATCATCTGTAATTAAACTTGAGAAAATAATAACTGGTAGTTGCTGTAAAACAGGATGAGTTTTTATTTTCTTTGTTAGGTGATGTCCATCCATTTGTGGCATCTCGATATCAGTGACAACCAATTGCACCGTTTGAGAAACTGATATGCCTGATTGGACAATTGATTCTAAATATTGATAAGCATCCTTACCATTTTCAAAGAACTCTAAATTAACATAACCAGCTTCGCTGAACGTATCGTTTAATAATTTTCTTAATAATGGTGAGTCCTCTGCAATGACAATACGTTTTTCAGAACGCTCACGATGCCCTAATTTTTTGACGGATTCTACATTAATACCTGAATTCGGGTTAATGTTCACCATAATTTTTTCAAAATCTAGCATAAGTATCATTTTGTTGTTTTGTTTTATGACACCAATTACTTGAGAGGAACCACCTTGGTACATATCTGATGGTCTTTCAATATCTTCCCAAGAGATACGGTGGATTTGCGTTACATTGTCTACATGGAACACAACTTTTTGTTTATTAAACTCTGCAACAATATATTTTTGCTCAGCGCTATATGATGCATTGGAAATCCCTAATACTTTTAACATATCTACTACAGGTAATACTTCTCCTCGCAGCTGTATAATTCCTTCTACATGAGGATGTGCATGGGGGATAAATGTTACAGGAATTGGTTGTATGATTTCTTTTACTTTAATGACATTGATACCGAAATGATTATTTGCTACGTGGAATTCGACAATTTCTAATTCGTTCGTTCCGCTCTCTAGTAAAATTCCTTTTGCTTCCAAAGGTGTGAGCCCCTTTCCTAAAAAACTAGCACAATTATTATATTTCGATTGTATCATAGCCATTTCTTTTCTCCTACAAGCTATTTTCAGAATCTTTAACTTGTAGATGGATGATTAGACCAATAATTGTCATAATTATTAAAGATCCAAATGCTAATCGACTAGCCAATGCTCCGTATTCCGCAAACGAAAGCGTAATTGTTCCGTAAATTGCAGGACCAATAATAGCTGACACTTTCCCTGAAAAGGCAAATAAACCGAAGAATTGCCCTCGTTTGTCTTCTGGTGTCATTTCAACTATTAGGGTTCTTGAAGTTACCCACATCGAACCTAGAGAAATTCCAAACATACTTCCAGCAATCCAGAACATCCATTTTGCATTCGCAAATACACCTATCAATAATGCGATAATCATAATAATTGCAACAATTGAAACAGACTTTCTAGCACCAATTCCTTTTGTAATATAACCAAATATAAATGAGCCAATAATTGATGCAACAGTGCTTACCAAATACAAAATGATAAATTCACCCGAAGTAAATCCAACAATCGCAGTTGCATAAACTGTCATCATAGCAATCGTTGTTGCAATAGCATCATTTAAGAAAAAGTATGCAATCATAAAAACAAAAATAGACTTATATGTTTTCATTTCTTTAAAAGTTTTAAAGATTTCTTTATAGCCATAAAGAAGTCCAGTTGACTTACGCTCATTTTTTGGAATTGGATGATCCTTATTGACGATAAACAACGGTATTGAAAATAGTAAAAACATAATGGCAGTTGGTATAAATGCTCGATGGAAGCCTCCATCAGCTACAAGTAAATATACGAGCAAGCCAAAAATCGTACCTAAATATCCAAGTGCAACACCAAACCCTGATATAAGCGGCATTTCCTTTTTCGTACCAAGATCACTCATCATAGAATCATAAAATACTAAACTCGAATTATAGAAAAATTTCGCTATAACAAAACTGATAACAACTAGGATAAAACTAAGAGGAATTCCACCTACTAAAATAGTATTATCAATTTCAGCAAGAATTCCCATTAAGAACGTAAAGAAAATCGAACATGAGGTAAACCAAACAATAAAACGCTTTTTGTATCCCGTATGGTCAATCCAAACACCAAATAGTGGAGAAAACAATACAATAAAGAAACTAGCTACAGCATTCGCATACGATATAAATGTACTTGCAACTTGTTGCATTACTTCATTTGTTCCTAGCACTTCATTTGTGTAAAAAGGGAAAAATACGGTTGTAATGTTTGACGAAAAGATTGTGTTTGCAAAATCATAAAAAGCCCAAGACAAAATTGGTAAAGACATGTACAAAGCTAACTGACTTCGTTCACCTGGTAAACCTTTGTTAAGAGACTTCCCCATTTTTTCGCTCCCTTTAGGTTCGACTTTCTACATTCTATGTGCGTACGATCCAAATCAGATTACATGAACTAGTCAATATAATATTTAATTAAAGTTTGAGTTCCATTATCTCCATAACCACGTTCTAATAATGTGTTATATAGCTCTTTTGATAGCTTTACTCCCGGTAAATCTAGACCCATATTATCAGCTTCATCAATTGCGATTTTCATATCTTTAATAAAATGTTTTATATAAAATCCAGGATCATAGTTACCTTTTAGCATTTTCGGACCTAAGTTCGTTAATGACCAAGAACCTGCAGCACCTGTTGAGATGGATTTCATTACTTTGTCTAAATCAAGCCCCGCTTTTAAACCATAGGCAATAGACTCACAAACACCAATCATATTTGTAGCGATTAATAATTGGTTACACATTTTTGTATGTTGACCACTTCCCGCTTCACCTTGAAATACAATATTTGCACCGAACTTCTCAAATACAGGAAGTAATTTTTCGAATGCCTCTTCATCCCCACCTACCATGATGGATAAAGTTCCATTTTGCGCTCCAATATCTCCACCTGAAACAGGTGCATCTAATGATGCTATGTCTTTATCTTTTGCAAGTGTATAGAGTTTTTTTGCTAAAGTTGGCTGTGACGTTGTCATGTCTACTACTATTGCGCCATTCTTTGCAGTTTGAAAAATACCATTCTCCCCACAATATACTTCCTCGACGTCTTGAGGAAAGCCTACCATTGTAAAAATGATGTCCTTCCCTTCTGCAGTTTGAGCTGGAGTTTCCGCCCATTTTGCACCTAATTCAATTAAGCCTTGTGCCTTTTCTTTAGTACGTGTATAAACTGTTACATCATATTCTGCTGCAAGTAAATGTTTAACAATACTTGCTCCCATAACTCCGGTACCGATAAATCCAATTTTTTCTTGTAACATAAGATCACCCCATAAGTTTTATACCTTTTGTGGATGTTATCCAATTTAAAAGGGTCAGTTTGGCCAATATTGGGTCTACTGAAATTTATTATTAGTTTAACAAATATTAGACAAATTGTTATTATTTTATTTAAAATATTATGTCTATTTATAAATACCCCTAATATTTTGTGATTTGTTAATGCTTCCATCTCTTTTGCCCATAAAAAAGAGAGCTGAAAACCAAATGTTTTCAACTCTTAAAGGGGGAAATGAGAATGTTGCTGTGTTCAAATATAATATAGCCAAAAATATAATTATTAAACATGATATCTAAATTAAAATTTTCTTTTTCAATTTAGGCTTTTAATATTCAAATTTTGTTCAAGTTCATATTGATTCATTATTCGATCTAATTCACGACTTAAACGAATTGTCTTTGGATTTTGCAAACCATTCTCGATTCCTGACTGGATCATTAACCTTCTTTTCCATTCGAGTTTATTTAATGTTTCTTTCCTCACAAAATCCCTCCTTTATGTAGTCTATGGGTGAAAGCCTTTTTTTCAGTTATAGGATTGGATTAAATTAAATTTTATTAAAATAGCTCTATAAATCATAAAAAAATTAATCTAAGATCTAGGTGTTTCTAAAAAGGTATAAACAACATTTCCGCCTTGTTTACCCTCACCTTGAAAATGCTTAAACTTCTCATCATTCACTAAAACCTCTCTAAAATTCAAAAATTCCTCTTTCGTAATTTCTATACTATTAATTTCACCATTTTTTAGTTGTTCAATCAATTTTTTATAGTTTTCCATATAAAAACACCTTTCTAACTTATATTTAACTAGTTATTATCGCTTAATTGTAAAAAAAACTCTTTACATTTCCTAATTTTTCATGCAAACTTTTTTAATATTATCCAATAAGGAGCTGCTTTTTATGAAAATAGCTGAAGTAGGAAATATTATAGAATTTAAAGACGGTCGATTACAAGGGATCGTTGAAAAAGTGAATGAAAACTCCGTCATCGTAGATTTAACGATTATGGATAATTTTCACGACCTTGAAATAGAAGAAAAAACAGTAGTAAATCATAAAAAATATAAAATATTAAATAAGGATGTTTTTTAATACTAGATTTCCCTACATCATGAAAAGATGATTGGGAAATCTTTTTTTGTGTTAGTATAGGTACAAGGAGGTTTTAAAGTTTGAAAATCGCCAAGAGTTTAGTGTTACTTCTACTATCATTAATCTTCTTTTTTGCTGTTTTTTCTTACGCATTCGATAATTCTGATATTTTTTGGTATTTATATCCATTTATTATCTTAATTGGAATAGCCATCTCCATTCTTTCATCCAATCAAAAGGATGAAGTATCCCTTTGGAAGTGTTTACTCTTCGGTATTGGATATGGTGTCATTCTTTACGGACTTATTCGTCTATCCTATCTTATTTTTAATCTTACCATTCTTAATTTTTCCAAATCTATTACAAAGTTTATCTCAAACTTTGGACCAAACAACATATGGCATTATTTATTATTAGTTTTTATTATCGTTGTTGGGGAAGAACTTTTTTGGAGAGGTTTTGTACAACAAACAATAAGAAATTGGATATCCTCCGTGTATTCCATTATTATTACCAGTATACTATACGCTGGACCCTTTATTATAAACGGACATTATACCTATGGGTTATTAACTTTGATTGTAGGAATATTTTTAGGCATCCTATACGATTGGAAAAAAAGTATGCCACTTAACATTGTTGTTCATGAAGTATACATTCTATTACTGTTCCTACTAATTCCCTTTATTTAGTATTCATTATTAAATATTGAACAAATTGGTGAAACTTTCATACCAACTAAGACGTTTAATTTATAGAGGAGGAAATGATTATGAAAAAACAATTTCATTTTTTAGCCATAATTTGTATTGCATTACTTGTGCTAACTGCATGTAATACTGCTAAAGAACAAAATTCAACAGCCCCTTCTACTACAGAAGGAACAAACGCTGGTAATGACAACGTAGAAATCGAAGAGCAACCAACAAATGCAAGTGATGAGACAAATAGTGATTCAAAAAATATCACATATACATCAAACAATGAACAAAAGACAGAAGAAACAATTACTGTAAATAGTGAAGAGCAACATTATTCTATGAAAGTATTACCTAGCTTTTCATTAACTGCTGAAGAGCCAGGAAAAGATATGCTTTACTTAACAAATAATGATTCGATTTCTATGCGAATTGAAACAATATCAGTAAATGATACAACATTCCAAGAGTTACTAAAGAATACTCAAGAAATGATGAACGCTGTTGATGAGAATGTTAAGTATACTGATTTTGATATTCAATCTTATGTAACAAACAATGCTAACATTGTTAACGCTGCAGCCTATAAAGTTGATTTAGTCGATCAAGCCGTTATCTCCGTGATATACGAAAAAGAAGGTCAATTTATTCGCTTAACCATCTTTGATAATCCTACTGCTGACTTAACTGATGCAATGATTCAAATGGGTCTTACAATCACAAAAACTAATTAGTTAACTGTATGTAAGTAATGCTTGGTCAAATACAAATAATGTGCCCGAAAAATCAAGTCTAATTGATTTTTCGGGCACTTTTTTATCCAAAACAAAGGTCAATCTAGAATTTACACTCTAGACTGACCTTTAATTGATATTTTAACTTTTTCATTGTTGCTATCTATTGTGCATGAGACAAAATGTAATCAAATACCTCGCTGGCTTCACTATTAATAAGACAAATCTTTAATCGATAAACCTAATTTTTTCAACAAGTTAATCGCAACATCTTTTTCTTCTGTAGTTAATGCACTTAATAATTCATGTAAGTGTTGTTCATGTTCTGGAAAAAGTTTATCCATAAAGTCAGAGCCATCTTTTGTAATCTCTGCATAGGTAACACGACGATCAGTTGGGCAAGAAACTCGTGTTAAAAAACCTCTTTTTTCAAGTTTATCAATTACATATGTGATTGAACCACTTGCAAGCAAAATTTTATTACCTATTTGTTGTAAAGGTTGTCTTCCCTTATGATAGAGTAACTCTAATACTGCAAATTCAGTAGGATTTAAGCTATTTTGTTGAAAAAATTGATTTGTCACTTCATTGATTGCCTTATTTGCACGTGATAATACGATATATAGTTTTAGAGACTGTTTAATTTCTTCTGAAGACATGACAAATCATCCTTTTTTCCTAATAAACTTATTATATCGGCTAAATATATGATTTGTCAAAAATACACATACTAGTTTATAGCTTTCTAATTTTATTGTGTTTTCTTCAAATACAATTCATTATCAATTTTAATGAATTCACATGTTTTATTGTATGATTCGGGAACAAGTGGAAATTCAACTATAAACGATGTACCAACTTCGAGAATACTTTGAACATATATTTTTCCTTTATGTTCTTCAACAATCCTTTTCACAATTTGTAAACCAAGGCCTGTCCCATTTGATTTAGTTGTGTAAAACGGTTTAAACAAATCGGGTATTTTTTCTTTTTCGATTCCTCTTCCCTGATCACAAACTGTTATTTGGAGTTGGTCCATTACATTCTTTAAAGTAATCGTAACGGTACCACCCTTGTCCATTTCTTCAATCGCATTTTTCACTAAATTCATAAGAAGCTGTTTTATGCGATCATGATTTCCTACAATTTTAGGGTTATATAAATTTTCTAACTTCACTTCTATTGTAATTCCATGAAAATTCGCAAGAGGTGACATGATTTCTTTCATTTCATTTACAATTATATCAACTGAAAGTTCTTCACTCTTTCTATCAATTGGTTTTGATAGACATAATATTTCAGAAAGGATTGAATCCATTCGATCCAGTTCCGATTTCATAATACTTAAGTATTTTTTATTTTCTTCGGTGGTATTTAATCGTAGAAGTTCAATAAAACCATTGATTGAAGTCATTGGATTTCGTATTTCATGAGCTATTGTTGCAGCCATTTGACCTATCAACTTAAGATTATTTTGATGATCTATTTTTTCTTGTAGTTTCACCATTTTTTGAAACACCCATCCTTCCTCAAGCACTTCTTTAATCGAAATTGATATACATATTATTAATCTATTAATCCTTTTTGAAAAATATGACATTATGTAAGTGTCTTTTGTAAGTTTTTCACTAATTTTCACGTAATTTCTATTAATTTATCGTTATCAAATTTGTCACAACTAAAATTCAACCATTTTTCTATACCTTAGTACCTATTTTTACTACTAAATCACTAATTAACAGAAATGATTTAAATAAGTAAATAGTATTATTTTCCAGTATAGTGCCATATAAATTTTATAAAAGTATAGAATTCGTGTCAAATAAATTGTTTTTTTACAATTTCGAAAACAAAAAAATAGTTGACTCTTTCTGAGCCAACTATTTTTTTGTCGAAAGTATAGTAATTTCATCGAACGAAAATAGGATTTAGTAAACCATCTAATTATTCTTTATTTTTTCGATTCACATAAGCTAATGCGTAACTCAATAGTTGCGTATCATCATATTGATCAACATTTTTATGTTCATCAACAAAAATTCCTTCTTTAACCCCCTTCTTTATAAGTTGCTTTGCCTCTTTACGTCCTGTGTCATTTAAGAAATTTACCAATTCAATATCCTCCTCTACAAATGAAATTTTCTTCAATCCAACAAACTCCGCAAATGCTTGTGCAATCATTTTCCCAGCATTCGCTAGTACTTGATCGTCTCTAAGTTTTTTTATATCAATCGTAGAATCCATAAAACCGCCTTCTATTAAAATAGATGGCATCTTCGTCTCTCGAACAATATGAAAGTTTGCTTCCTTGATCCCTCTATCGCTTAAACCATATGCTTTAACAACAGCTGGGTGTATTGCTTCAGCAAATTTACCGCTTTGGGTATTTCGGTTATTTAGATAGACATATGTCTCTACCCCTGTCCAATTCCCCCAGTTTGAAGTATTGGCATTATGATGAAAGGAAATATAGTAATCTGCTCCCCAACCATTTGCTCCGTCTGTCCTATCAGTTAAAGAAATATCACTTTTCCCTGAAGGATCATCAAAGCGTTTACTAGTAACACCTTGATATAAAGAAAGTTCATTAGCAAAAGCAATTGCAACTTTGTTATTAAAATCCCATTCGTATTCTCCATCCGGAGATCGCTTGCCAGGTGTTACACCAAAACCTCCGTGGCCAGCATCATAGCCCACTTTAATCATTTTTATCACCCTTGATTTAGTTTATGGATCTATATTAATAAGATAAGTGAGTCTAGCGGAATTTGAGACAATAATAGTAATAAACAGGATTATCTTCCTAGAGTATTTCTAACAATCAGGACTATTAAAATAGGGGCAAATGATGATTTATATCATTTGCCCCTTTTACATCTATGTGTATTTACTTATCCAATAATTACTCGTTCTTTCGGATAGTGGTATTGGGTTTTGTTTGCTTTACCACCAAGTGAATAAAGGAATGAAATTAACCCCACACGTCCTATAAACATCAAAATCATAATGATTATTTTTCCAGCTACCGACAAATTCTCTGTAATTCCTAAGGTTAATCCGCAGGTTCCAAATGCAGAAGTGATTTCAAATATTACCTGATTGACTGAAGCATATGGCTCTGTAATTAAAAGAAGCATCGTAGCAAATAAAACCATAAATGCCGCTAAGATAATGACAACAAATGACTTATAGACATCCGTTAAATGAATTTCACGGCCGAAAATTTGAATTTCATGACGTCCGTTTGCAAAGTTAATTAAAAATAAAATAGCCACTGCAAAAGTCGTTGTACGGATACCGCCACCAACCGAACTAGGAGAAGCACCGATAAACATTAAAAAACTTAAGAAAATATCAGTCGCTTCGTTAAAACTAGAGATCTCATATGTTGCTAAACCTCCAGAACGAGCGGAAATAGAATGAAACATAGATGCAAAAAGTCTTTCATGCCATGCCATCCCTTGAAATGATTGAAACGACTCGATGATAAAGATTCCAACTGTTCCAACTAAAAATAAAATGCCATACGTTGCTGTCGTAATCTTCGTAAATAAGCTAAACCGGAACGAGGAATCTTTCCGGGACAAATATTTTTTTATTTCTACTAATACTGGAAAACCAATTGCACCAAGACCAATTAAAATCATGACTACAAATTGAACAAAATAATCTGAACTAAAAGGCTGTAGGCTACTATCAGTCAATGTAAAGCCGGAGTTTGTTGTGGCTGATATAGAAGTAAAAATGCCATGCTTTATCGCCTCTCCAAGGCTGTCATAATATCGTAGAAAATGAACTGAAAGGATAATTGCCCCAATAGCCTCTATAACAAATAAAATTTTCACAATTTCTTTTAGTAAATGAACAACTCCAGATAAATTATATTGATTATGGTCAATCATAATTAATTGTCGTCCACGCATACCGATTTTTCTTCCAAACAAAATCCATATAAATGTTCCAATGGACATAATTCCGATTGCTCCAACTTGACAAATAACGAGCAAAACAATGATGCCAAATGGTGTAAATGTATCTGCAAAATTGATAACAGTTAGTCCTGTAACACTTACAGCACTAATTGCGGTAAATAGTGTATCAATATAAGAGATTTCAATCCCGTGTTTGTATACTGCTGGAATACGTAATAATAAAAAGGATACAGCAATTGCAATAAAGTAATATGTAACAATTAATTGAAATGGTGTTATGATGTAATCTTTAAAATTTTTTAATTGGGCCATTTTATCGCCTTCTTTTTTAATGTATCAATAATCGTAAAACCAGTATATATAAAATCTACTATAAAAGAAAAGAGGAACAATTAGTTTGTCCCTCTTTTCTTGATAAATTAGTTGTGGTAAATACTGATTTTATATTGAATGCTCTTTTTTCTTTTTAGCAACACTTGTAAACCAACCACCAATTGCAATAGCTAATAATACTCCCCAGAAAGTAAGTTCCCATGCTGTTGAATGTGGGAAGTCTTCAGGTAATACACCTACACCTTCATGAGATAAAGTTAATACTACTAATTTAATTCCAACCCATGCAACAATTAAAAATGCTGCTGTTTCTAAATCAGGGTAATTATTTAATAATTTAACGAACCCTTGAGCAGCGAAACGCATTAAAATCATACCAATGATCCCACCGAAGAACATGACAGCAAATTGGCCACCGTTTATGCCACCAATATCGAATTCGCCTACTTTTGGTATTGTAACAGCAATAGCAACGGCTGCTAGCATTGAGTCAACCGCAAAGGCAATGTCAGCAAGTTCTACTTTAACTACTGTTGCCCAAAATCCCTTACCCTTTTGATACTCCAAATCATTTTGTTCCTCATGTTCTTCGCCTTTTTTAAACTTGGTCTCATATATATTTTTGATTGAAATGAATAATAAATAAGCAGCACCAATGGCTTGAATTTGCCAATATTGTACTAATATAGTAATTAAAAATAAGGCTACAAATCGTAATATAAACGCACCTATTAATCCATAAAATAAAGCCTTTTTTTGTTGATCTCGGGGCAAATGCTTTACCATAACTGCCATGACAACGGCATTATCTGCTGCAAGCAAGCCTTCTAATACAATAAGAACAATTAATACCCATAGGTACTCTAATATTATAGCTTCCACTATTAATCCTCCTCTTCTCTTTTGTATACCCACAATATAGGTATTTCAAAATGTAAATTTCCTAGTTGAATCCTATTACTGGTTTCAAAGAGAACACGGCTGAATAGATGTCGTGCATTTTGTGAATTTGTCAAAAAAGAAAAGACCTCTGCCTATATAGGCAAAGGTCTTGCTAAGCAAATTAACATTTTTCGAGTACTATTCTACTTGAAAAAACTATGCTCTAACACCCGATGATAATTTATATCATGTGTAATGACGAATGTGTAGTAAGTATTTTACAATACTTATAGCTACTCCCCTTTGAC
>DATMFE010000335.1:0-7429 GCA_035556295.1 Ureibacillus sp. | reverse complement strand
GTTCCCATGCAGCCAATTGTAAGTTTTGAATACAAGCACTTACAGCTGCATAATCCTCTTCAAAGATGTTTGGTCTTGGATCAACAGACATTACAACCACAACGAATGCGGGTACAGCGAGCAATTGTTCCAATTTTTCAGGTTTCATCGGTCTTGGGAACTTCCCTTTTTCCTTTTCACTTTTTAAAATATTGATTAGATGCTGTTTTCCTTCTTCTACAAATGCAATAAAACGCCAAGGTTCACGCATTTTATGGTTTGGTGCCCAAACAGCAATATCTAACAATTCTTTAATTGTTTCTAATGGAATGGCATCCTTTTTGAACTTTTTAATTGTTCTGCGTGAACGAATTATTTCTTCCACCTTAAAATTTGATTCAATTGTCATTTTTCATATCCTCTTTTTGTTGTTCTGTATTTTCTTCTGAAGCTTCCTGTGGTCTTAAATCCGCATATTTCTCGAACTCATACAACTCAAACTGTTGAACAAATTCTGCAATAATTGATTGGGTTGCCTTTAATTCTCCTACAATGATTGGATTAGCAGTTTGAAGCTCCGGTGTTTCCAATTGCTTTTTTAATATCGCTTGTTTTGTTTCTAAATGTTCTAAAAACATAATAACACGCTTACGGCGGAATGTTTTTGCACCTTCAGAGTTAACCTCTAATGCAGGCTCACCGCGGTATCCTCGATGTCTACCTTCATGATGTTTGTGATGTTCTCTACGTCCTTCGCGACTCATCAACAACCCCTCCTTCGTATACATATGTATACATTAGTAGTTACACTTATTGTATACGTTTGTATACGAGTTCGTCAACATACATATTCTCTCAATAACTTATTAATAGATGGAGAAAAAAAGAAGGTCCTAAATTATAGGACCTCCTTACTATTAGTTATTTAAATCGAACAAACCTGGTGCATGCTCGTTTGGCATTTCTGGCATCATTGGAACAGGGAATCCTTGAGGTGGATCCATTACTTGAAGCATACCACCGTTTCGACTTGGCGTTTGACCTTGGAAGATTTCTCCTGCGCGATGTGGATCCAATCTAAAGTTAAAGAAGGCATTATGATAGCCCATCTCCACATATTTACGACATTCAGGGTATTTATTTATATCATAATTTGGTACTGGGAATAATTTGCCCCAATCAACACCTAATGTTTCTAGTGCTTTAGCAAAAGCATTTTGATGAGCATTGTCTCGTACTATTAGGAAAGCCAATGTTTCACGAAATGCTTGATTTGAACTCATTTCATAAATACGAGTTTTTTGAAGTACTCCTGTTGATTCAAGAACTAAATTATCCAATAAATCTGCAACTAAATTGCCATGTGCATAAACCCAGGAACCGTTCCAAGGGTTTCCGGCTGCATCCACAGGAAGTGAGGATTGCGCACCCATTATATAATGATGTGGGTTTGCATGTTTGATTGCTTCGTCTAGTGGTGCTCCATCTACTCCATTATTACCAGGTGCTGAAGATTCACCAGAGTCATTTAATAATTGGTTTATTGTCGTTTGAACCAGTTCAATATGTGCAATTTCCTCTAAGAACACACCGCGAATTAAATCACGATATTGCGTAGCCTTACCTCTAAAGTTTGAACTTTGGAAGAAAAACTGCATCATCGTTCTCATTTCACCAAATCTTCCACCTAAAGCTTCCTGCAAAACACGTGCCGCCTGTGGGTCTGGTTTATCAGGTTTTATTATATTAATTAAATCTTCTTTATAAAAATACAAATTCATCCCTCATTTCACAGTATTAATAATGATAGTATGAGAAAAATAAGGAAGATCAATTCGTGATAAAAATACAAATTTAATTCTCTAATTTATATGATAGATAGAAAACACAAAAAGCATTAATCATGCATGTGATCAATGCTTAGGGAATTTTATATTTGTATTATTTGCTTAATACCCATTCAGCAATATCGTCAATGACTTGTTGGTCAACGTGTTGTGGAGTTGCATATTCCTTTTTAATCTTTAAAATATTCCCATATATAGCAAGCATAAAAAGATGGTTCAAATTTGGGTAAAGTTTAAAAGTTGCATTTCCATTTTCTTTTATTAGTTTTCTATATCCTTCAAAATCGTCTTGAACGTTTGCTTGAACATCCTTTTCTCCAAGTACTATAAGAATTGGTTTTTCTAAATGCGTTAAATAGTCACTTGCAGGATGATCACCCATCTCTTTAAAGTAATATGCTCTAATACCTGGTAATAGTTTGGTTGACTTTGCTTCATCATCAGTCATTTGATAGAGATTATCGAATTTTTTTGAAAATGCAGCAATTTGCTTTTTAGCAATCCATCTTAAAAATTTATTTAAAGAATTTAGTAAATCCATATTTTGACTCATCATAATTTCTTCTAATTTACGTGGAGAACCTGCCATAATGATTATACCCGCAAAATTACCACCTTCAGCATCAATTCGAGGTGCTAACATTCCACCGAAACTATGACCAATAATATAGATTTTGTTTGGATCGATTCTTGAATCTTCTCTTAGCAAATTAGCAGCGATTATTGCATCTTCAATGGTCTCTTCTTTCACAGACATGCTAGGGTCATTTTTCATCACTTTGCCATGCACATAAGTTCTTTTATCATATCGAAGGACAGCTAGCCCTTTTTCTGTTAACCCTTCAGCTAAGTCTTTAAAAAAGTTGTTATTTCCAACTTTAGCATCCATATTACTTGGCCCCGAGCCATGTACTAACACTACTGCTGAATATTTTTTATCTGCCTCATCTGGAATAGTCAACATTCCATTCAGAGGGAATTTTGTCCCTGCACCGATTACAATTTTCTCCTGAATCATACCCTAACCCCCATTTTTGTAATTTCCCATCCATAATTCGATACAAAATTATAAAATTCCTTTATTTCCTTTTCACATTAAGGATATATGCACTAATATATATACATTTTTTGTAATAATATAAGCCCCTTAGAATCTTATTGTTTATTCCAAAATTTTATTACCGTGTTTGTAAAAATCGGAATCTTTTACCAACTTAACATTCAAAGTTATGTTCTAGGTTTTTGAACAAAATGGTACAATAGGAATATAACTGGTAAACGAGGTGATAGTTTGAAACGAAAGCGATGGAAAGTATTTATTTTCGTACTAGGAGTTGTCGTTTTAGGATTATTTATTTATCACTATCGTTATGGAGAAACAACCATACCAGAGATTGTGAAAGATACGTATACTTATAGTTCCGTAGATTCGTTAACTGCTGGCTATGTATATGTTATTAAGGGAGAACAGCAGGTACGTATTAACCTACTGGAAAATGAAGCAAAAATGATTATAGATGCATTAAAAGAAACGGTTGTTCATGGAACAGAGGAAACGTACAGTCCGGAAGCTGCTGAAACGAATTATTTAGTTGCATTGGAAGATCCGAAAATGCAAACTGAAAACATTACGTTTAGCATCTATTATGATCACTCAAAAAACAAAAATATCATCTACCCATTCATTGTATCGCGCTTTAAACCTGAACAATATATACCAAGCTCTAACAAATTAATGAAAACGCTATCAAACATCGTTTCTGAGAAAGCTTCTTTAAAATGACGAGGCTAATTTTATTTCTTAGTAGATGAACCCCAAATCATTACCTTTTCAACAAGAACATTTACAAAGGACTCTTTTCCACTTTGATACTTATAATGGTCATTTGGGAATTGATTGGCTAGTTTTCGTTTAAGCTCTCCATATTGTTCTGCTTCTTCAGTGTGATGCATTAGGTATTCTTTGAAGTCCAAATGAATCTTACTATTCACGTTTCCTACTTGATAAATATGTACGTGATGAGTTCTTTGTTTGTTCCCCTTAGTGAAATAACGTCTACCTTTAATACGGTTTTCTCCTCTTGGCACATAATCTAGATTTTTCATTTCATCGTTATAACCATCTATTAATTCAATATCTTTTACAACAATCATTATGTCAATAATCGGTTTAGCGTATCCGATTGTAGGGATAGATGTACTACCTATATGGTGAATTTCAATAAGTTCATTCTGAAAAATCTCTTTAAGAATGCATTCTTCTTTCTGGTATTGTTTTGCCCACTCTGATGTCCAAGGACTTATAATTGTATTTCTCATTTCATGAATCACGCCCCTTTTTATTAAGAATTGCTGCATGAAAATACTAGCAATCCTCTCAACCCTAATGTATAACAATTATTTATAAAAATGAATATTGTAATGATTAAAACAATACATCGTTGGAATTATGGGTCAAATAAAATAGTCATAAAGCATATCTAGGAATGATCAATAAAAAAGAGCAAGTTTTGAAATCATTCGATTCAAAACCTTGCTCTTTTTTTCTCGACTCCGGAGGTAGGACTCGAACCTACGACCAATCGGTTAACAGCCGATTGCTCTACCACTGAGCTACTACGGAATGTTATTTGACTTACACTATTATGATGAGCGAAAATGCGAAATTAATACATGAAATACATAAACTTTTTTAAAAAGCCCAATTTCTTTTCAAATATAAGAAATTGGGCTACCTTTACTTATTATAAAACTTCAATAAGTCCTTCATTTATTGCATTCACTAAAAATTGATTTGGTTTACCTATAGTATTAATTTGCAAATGGTGCATGGCTCTTGTGCAGACAGTATAGAATACTTTTCTCAAGCTTTCATCACTATACACATCCTCGGATGCATCATAGACAATAACAGCATCAAACTCGATTCCCTTCGATAAATAGGAAGGGACTACCGCAATTCCTTGCTCAAATTCAAAGGAACTGCTTTTTAATAGTTTCATTCCTTCAATGCCGGACAAAGCTTCAAAAGCACGAACACTTTCCTCAGCAGATTTGCAAATGACGGCTATACTTTGATTGCCCTGACTTCTTAATTCCTCGATTTTTGAAGCAATAGATTGATGTAATTCATCATGATTCTCAAATTGTTTTAAAACAGGCTGTTCACCAGGACGATCAAAAGGAATAATCTGTTCCCCATTGGATACTAGACTTTTTGTGAACTCAACGATTGGTTTTGTAGATCTGTAACTTTTATTGATTGTAATTAATTCTGACTGATCATGCCCATAAAGGTTTAGAAGTGAATTGAAATTATCTTTATCCGTTGAATGGGCAAATATCGCCTGGTTAAAGTCACCTAATACTGTCATTTTAGCATACGGAAATAATCTCTTTAAAAACTCAAATTGAAATGGGGAATAATCTTGAGCTTCATCCACCACGATATGTTTGATTGACGTATTCGTATGGAACCCTTGAACGAGCTCTTTCAACAATAAAAATGGAGTAGCATCTTCATAATTTAGTTGATTTTCCTCTAACATTTCAACAGTTCGTTGGCAAATCGTTTCCCATTCCTCAGGTGTTTCTCCCTCAAGCCATTGTTTGATTTGCAGAGGATTCACAAACAATTGTTTGTAAAGCTCTTTACTATCAATAAAACGTAATTCTCTTACTTTTCTTCTTAAAGGCTTTAACTTTTGCTGAACAATTAATCGAGCAAGGTCTTTAGGATCCATATCATAATCTGAAATGGAGTCTCTTTTGTATCCGCGTTTTTCAGCCAGTGTTACTTGTGCTTTATAATATTCTTCATTACTAAGTAATTCGATTTCCTCTTGTACCCATGATTTAGCCCATTCGTACTTTGTGAGTTCTTTTATTTGTTCAAGGATCCAATCTTTTAATTTTTCAAGTCTATTATGAAATTTTGATGACGTATCATGATTGTAAAATCTTTCAGAAATTTGTTGGGATGTTATGATTGGTACCCCTCGGAATGTAACATCTTTAAATTTCATTCCTGATTGTTCAAGTGACAGTCGATAAGACTTGATTGCTTCAAAAAATTGTACAGAAGCTTTAAATCGGATACTTTCAACTCTTGCATTGTAAAATGCTGTATCTGAACCAGTTAAAACATATTCTAATTGTTGGAAAGGATTTTCTAAGTCAAACTCATCACTCAAACGGCGATGCAGGTAATCCTGAAAAGTTACCTGTTGCATATTTTCTTCACCAAGTTCAGGTAACACATTGGATACGTAGCTACTAAACATGGAGTTAGGCGAAAACAAAATGATCTGATCTGCATTCATATATTCGCGATATTTGTATAGTAAATAGGCAATACGTTGTAGAGCAACCGATGTCTTTCCGCTACCTGCTGCACCCTGTACAATCAATATTCTGCCTTGGTCGTGTCGGATAATTCGGTTTTGTTCCTGTTGGATTGTTGCAACGATGTTGTGCATTTTTTTATCTGTTACTTTGCCTAGAACTTGTTGTAGAATTTCATCCCCAATAGTTATACTCGTATCGAACATAGATTGTAGAACACCACGGCGAATTATATATTGCCACTTTTTCTCTAGCGTACCCTCTACTATTCCTCCGGGAGTCACATACTTTGCCGGACCAGGCTGGTAATCGTAGTAAACACTAGAAATTGGAGCCCTCCAGTCGTAAATGAGAAAGTCTTCACCACTCGCATCTGTAAGTGAAGAGATACCAATATAAATTTGTTCAGTCGCTGGCAAACCCTCTTCTATAAAATCAATTCGACCAAAATAAGGAATCTCTTTCATTCTAAGTAACGTAGATAAACGCTTAGATGAATGTTTATGGGTTGTTTGTAAGACTGACAGTGCTTGTGCTTCTTGCCGCAAGCTGATAATTGTTTCAAGGTAATCGTCAAACGTATCTGTATTCACCTTGACCTCTTCCCAGAAGTTTTTGCGCGTTTGAATCACTTCGCTTTTTCGTCTACCCGTTTCCTCTTCCAATCTGTTGATTTCGTTTGAAATAATCTCCGTTACATCGTTTACTCGTCTTTGTTCCTGCTGTAAATCCGTATTCATAGCAACACCCCTAAAAAAAATTGAAATAAATGAATGAAATGAGTTGACTTTTCTAGCGAATGCATTGTATAATTAGAATAGGGATAGTGCACATTATTATAAATATACAGCGCATATCTATATAAATTTACCACGTTTCCATTCGGTTTGCAATGGTTTTTCCTATTCTACTTATCTCTTTTTTTCCATAAAGATTCCTCTCCTCTTTTTCTAACCCACATATAAAATCTTCAATTTAAAGAAGTTCACTTCAATTACTCTTTTACATTATTTCTACATCCACTTTAAACTAGTCATATTTATTAATCGTAAATTTTTCCTGTTAACTTAAAAAACGTTATCCTCATGGGATAACGTTTTTACATTTATTATGGGCAATATATTCATTTGACCTTTTTGTGAGTAAATGGCTCCGAAGGTAGGACTCGAACCTACGACCAATCGGTTAACAGCCGATTGCTCTACCACTGAGCTACTTCGGAACAATAAAAGTGACCTAATTGAAACTCCAGCTGCTTT
>DATMFE010000334.1:0-21846 GCA_035556295.1 Ureibacillus sp. | reverse complement strand
GAATTATGCCATATATCACTGCATCGATTATTGTTCAGTTATTACAAATGGATGTTGTACCGAAGTTTGCTGAATGGGCTAAACAGGGTGATGTTGGTCGCCGTAAACTAGCACAGTTTACACGCTATTTCACAATTGTCTTAGCATTCCTTCAAGCTTTTGCGATGTCATTTGGTTTTAACCAAATGTATGGTGGATCATTAATTACTGATACCAGTATTATGTCTTACCTTACTATTGCAATTGTATTAACAACTGGTACTGCTTTCTTATTGTGGTTAGGTGAACAGATTACTGCTCATGGCGTTGGTAATGGTATTTCTATTATTATCTTTGCTGGTATTGCTGCTGCAATTCCTACATCAGTAAATCAAATCTATGCACAACAAATTGAAGGTGCAGGCGATCAATTGTTCATTAAGATCATTATCCTTGCTCTTTTAGTAGTAATTCTTTTAGCAATTGTGGTTGGAGTTATTTACATACAACAAGCACTTCGTAAAATTCCAATTCAATATGCTAAGCGAGTTGCTGGTCGTGCACCACAAGCTGGTGTACAACAAACACATTTACCGTTAAAAGTAAATGCTGCAGGTGTTATTCCAGTAATCTTTGCGGTTGCATTTATTGTTACACCACAGACATTAGCTGCATTTTTTGGTCAAAACGCAGTAACTAATTTCATTTCTAACACTTTTGACTATACAAAACCTGTTGGTATGTTAATTTATGTTGCTTTAATCGCTGCATTCACTTATTTCTATGCATTTATCCAAGTGAATCCTGAAAATTTAGCTGATAATCTGAAAAAACAAGGTGCATATATTCCTGGTATTCGTCCAGGTAGTGATACACAAAGTTACTTAACACGTGTTTTATACCGTTTAACATTTGTGGGTGCTCTTTTCTTAGTAGTTATTTCAGTGTTACCTATCATATTTACTAATTTCATGAATCTACCTGCCACAGCGCGAATTGGTGGAACTAGTGTTATTATCGTAGTAGGGGTAGCCCTAGAAACAATGAAACAATTAGAGTCTCAATTAGTTAAACGTCACTATAAAGGCTTTATGAAATAATGTTGGTAAATAGGAAACACTATCTGTTTCCTATGCCAGCTGTATTAGGGGGAGACAAAACGTATGAATATCGTTTTAATGGGTCTGCCTGGTGCTGGCAAAGGTACTCAAGCAGATAAAATTGTTGAGAAGTACGCAATCCCTCATATTTCGACAGGCGATATGTTCCGTGCCGCTATTAAAGATGGCACAGAGTTAGGATTAAAAGCAAAATCGTTTATGGATCAAGGAGCACTTGTTCCTGATGAAGTAACGATTGGTATCGTTCGCGAACGACTTAGCCAAAAAGATTGTGAAAAAGGTTTCTTACTTGATGGATTTCCACGTACAGTACCACAAGCGGAAGCATTAGACAGTATTCTTGATGAACTTGGTAAAAAAATTGATCATACAATTAATATCCAAGTTGAAAAAGATGAACTGGTTGCTCGTTTAAGTGGACGTCGTATTTGTAAGGTTTGCGGTGCTTCGTACCATATTATATTTAACCCTCCAAAAGTGGAAGGTAAATGTGATAAAGATGGTGGCGAATTATACACACGTGCTGATGATAATCCTGAAACGGTTGCGAACCGTCTGGAAGTAAATATGAATCAAGCGCAACCTTTGCTAAACTATTATGAAGCAAAAGGTGTTTTAACGAATATTAACGGACAGCAACATATTGATAAAGTATTTGCTGATCTAGACGCTCTTTTATTACAGGGCAGCCGCAGCTAATACCCGGCATTAGGCGAATAATAATTGCTTTTCGCGTGTGAACTGCGGTGCAACAAAAAACAAATGAGAGTTGCAAAAGCATAATGTGCCCGGTATACACTTTTAAAAGTGTAATGCTTATTTTAAGTGTGTTAAGGGTTTCGTGGAAGCATCTGTGTAAACGGGTATGAATCTCTCATCCAAGACATTCCGGCTATCGTTAAACAATGAGGATAACAGATTCCTACTAAGGTCTATGTTTAATCCGTGGATTGTGTGAAGCGAAACCAGACGAGCGTCTTTCGAACATCTCTCATACAATCCAAGCATATGTTAATGGTGTTGCTTCTTTTGAAGAAAACAATTGGATGGTTTCTCGGAACAAAGAGAATCGGAAAACGCATATAGAAGGGAGATAGGGTTGATGGCGAAAGACGATGTAATTGAAGTCGAAGGAACAGTAGTTGAGACTTTGCCAAACGCGATGTTTAAGGTAGAATTAGAAAATGGGCACACGGTTCTTGCGCACGTTTCTGGAAAGATTCGTATGCATTTTATCAGAATTTTACCTGGAGATAAGGTTACTATCGAGTTATCTCCTTACGATTTAACTCGCGGTCGTATCACATACCGTTTTAAATAATCTTTTGCACTCCGGAATATTAAGGAGGTTGGGTTAGATGAAAGTGAGACCATCTGTGAAACCGATCTGCGAAAAATGTAAAGTAATTCGCCGACGCGGTAAAGTAATGGTAATCTGTGAAAATCCTAAACACAAACAAAAACAAGGATAATAAAGAAGGAGGTGCACTAATTAATGGCACGTATTGCTGGTGTTGACATTCCTCGCGACAAACGCGTTGTAATTTCATTAACTTACATTTACGGTATTGGTAAAACAACTTCTCAAAAAGTATTAGCTGCTGCTGGTGTATCTGAAGATACTCGCGTGCGCGATCTTACTGAAGATGAATTAAACCGTATTCGTGAACAATTAGATTCATACAAAACAGAAGGTGACCTACGTCGTGAAATCTCATTAAACATCAAACGTTTAATGGAAATCGGTTCATTCCGTGGTATCCGTCACCGTCGTGGCTTACCTGTTCGTGGTCAAAATACGAAAAATAATGCGCGTACGCGTAAAGGTCCTCGTAAAACTGTAGCGAACAAGAAAAAATAATAAGTAAAGGGGGTTCCTTTTAACATGGCTCGTAAACAACAAACTCGTAAACGTCGTGTGAAAAAGAATATCGAATCTGGTATTGCTCACATCCGTTCTACATTTAATAATACAATTGTAACGATTACAGATATGCAAGGTAATGCAGTATCTTGGTCTAGTGCAGGTGCGCTTGGTTTCAAAGGCTCACGTAAATCTACTCCATACGCTGCGCAAATGGCTGCTGAAGCTGCTGCAAAAGCATCCCTTGAACATGGTCTGAAGACGTTGGAAGTAACTGTTAAAGGTCCTGGTGCAGGACGTGAAGCTGCAATTCGTGCTCTTCAAGCTGCAGGTTTAGACGTAACAGCTATTAAAGATGTTACTCCAGTTCCACATAATGGTTGCCGTCCACCAAAACGTCGTCGTGTGTAATGGGTGCATCTTAAGTTCTCTTAAGTCATCATCTTTGTGCAAAACGATAACTTGTGCAATTATTAATAGTATATGATGGTATGAACCTAAAACATTCGATGTTTTGAAGGAGGGTAAATTTGATGATCGAAATTGAAAAACCAAAGATTGAAACTGTGGAGATCAGCGAAGATTTCAAACATGGTAAATTTGTTGTAGAACCGCTTGAACGCGGATATGGAAACACTTTGGGTAATTCTTTACGTCGTATCCTTCTGTCTTCACTGCCAGGAGCTGCTGTTACAAGCATTCAAATTGACGGAGTACTACATGAATTCTCTACTGTTGAAGGTGTAGTTGAAGATGTAGCATCTATTATTTTGAACATTAAAAAGCTTGCTCTTAAAATCTACTCAGACGAAGAAAAAGTCATCGAGATAGACGTAAAAGGTGATGCAGTTGTTACAGCTGCTGATATAACACATGATAGTGACGTTGAAATTTTAAATCCAGATCTATATATTGCAACAATTGCTAAAAATGGTCATTTACGTATTCGTATGTATGCACGTCGTGGCCGTGGTTATACTCCTGCTGATCAAAACAAACGTGAAGATCTTCCTATCGGCGTGATCCCGATCGACTCTATTTACACTCCAGTTTCACGCGTTAATTTTCAAGTAGAAAATACTCGTGTCGGACAAAACTCTGACTTCGATAAATTATCACTTGATGTATGGACTGATGGTAGTATTGGTCCAAAAGAGGCGATTTCGCTTGGCGCAAAAATTTTAACTGAGCACCTTAATATCTTTGTTGGTTTAACGAATGAAGCACAAACGGCTGAAATCATGGTCGAAAAAGAAGAAGATCAAAAAGAAAAAGTTTTAGAGATGACTATCGAAGAACTTGACCTTTCTGTTCGTTCTTACAACTGTTTAAAACGCGCTGGTATCAATACGGTACTAGAACTTGCGAATAAATCAGAAGATGACATGATGAAGGTTCGTAACCTTGGTCGTAAATCACTTGAAGAAGTAAAAGCGAAATTAGAAGAGCTTGGTTTAGGATTACGTAAAGAAGACTAAGCACATATTTCAAGATATATACAATAGAAGGAGGGAACAGCTATGGGTTACAGAAAACTTGGTCGTACAAGTTCTCAACGTAAAGCGTTATTACGTGATCTAGCTACTGATTTAATCGTAAACGAACGCATTGAAACAACAGAAGCTCGTGCAAAAGAATTACGCTCTGTTGTGGAAAAAATGATTACGTTAGGTAAGCGTGGGGATTTACATGCACGTCGTCAAGCTGCTGCATTCATCCGTCGTGAAGTGGCAACAACAACTGACGAAAACGGCAATGAAACATCTACATTTGCATTACAAAAATTATTTAACGATGTAGCACCACGTTACGCAGATCGTCAAGGTGGTTACACTCGTATCCTTAAAGTAGGTCCTCGTCGTGGTGACGGTGCACCTGTAGTAGTAATTGAATTAGTTTAATTCATTAGACTGATTTTTAGATTTTTAAGAGGTAGTCCGGTTCACCGGTTGAATCCGGACCCTTTTTTTAAAATGATTTATACGACAATAAAATGGCATTGAGCGTTATAATGAGCGAGTCCTTCGGGGCGGCGTCTCGTCTAGCTCTCCGCACCTCATTCATAAGTGCTTGGAAATGAGCAGCCAAGTACTTAAAATAAATGTTGTTAAGGCGCATTTCTCTGAATGAGGTGCGCGCTTTTTTATTCTATTAAAATATGGTATTCGCTACCAATTTTATATTTTTCTTGTGATCATTAATTGAATACATATGTAAAAATAAGATACGTTCCAATCAAAGAAAATTATTATTGATGTGTTAACGTACCTTATTTTTGTATATGTAAGGGTATAATACTTCTTTCATTGGAAACCTAATAGAGATATGAGTTATTACTAGTTGAGATAGGCGAGAGGAGATTAAGAAGTGAGTGAAATTCTATCGTTTAATAATGTAAGCTTTTCATATACACCTGAAATAGAAGATGCGCGTAAAGCCGTTCAAAATGTTTCTTTTACTATTAATGAGGGTGAATGGATATCAATTGTCGGTCATAATGGTTCAGGGAAATCTACCATGGTAAAAATCATTAGTGGCCTACTTTTCCCTCAAGACGGAGAAGTTCGTGTTATGAAAAATAAACTCTCCGAAGAAAACCTTTGGGAGACGCGTACACAAATCGGGATGGTGTTTCAAAACCCTGATAACCAGTTCGTAGGAGCAACTGTACAAGATGATGTGGCGTTTGCATTAGAAAATAACGGTGTACCACATGATGAAATGGTTAATCGTGTACATACTGCCTTAAAACAGGTGAAAATGGATTCCTTCTTAAATCATGAACCACATCATTTGTCAGGTGGACAAAAACAACGTGTCGCTATTGCTGGTGCGTTAGCTATGAGACCAAAGATTTTAATTCTTGATGAAGCTACAGCAATGCTTGATCCCCAAGGACGCGCTGAGGTACTTAATACAGTGCAAGAACTGAGAAAAGAAACAGGCTTAACCGTCTTATCGATTACTCATGATGTTGAAGAAGCATTGTTAGCTGATAGACTTTTATTTATGAACGATGGGAAAAAATATGCTGAAGGTTCTCCACAAGAAGTCTTTTCACTTGGTGATAAACTAGTTGAGTTTGGGTTAGAATTGCCCTTTGCAATGAGAATGACTCAATTACTTAAAACCAATGGTGTAAAGTTAGTAGGAGAACATATGACAGAAGAAGAGTTGGTGAATGATTTATGGACATCAAACTTCAATCAGTAAGCTACGCCTACTCTATTGGAACACCATTTGAAAAGCGAGCTTTATTTGATGTGGATTTAGAAATTCCGAATAAAACGTATCAGGCAATTATCGGTCATACTGGTTCAGGTAAATCGACAATCTTACAACACTTTAACGGATTGCTAAAGCCATCTGAAGGTGAAGTACATATTGGGGACCGAGTAATTGTTGCTGGGAAAAAAGCAAAAGAATTAAAGCCGATTCGTCAAAAGGTTGGCATTGTTTTTCAATTTCCAGAACATCAATTGTTTGAAGAAACTGTATTAAAGGACATAATGTTTGGCCCGATGAATTTTGGAGTATCCCAAGACGAAGCGGAAAAACGTGCAAGAGAGTTAATTACTCTGGTTGGATTGCCTGAGTCTGTGTTGGAGAAGTCTCCATTTGACTTATCTGGGGGGCAAATGAGACGTGTTGCGATTGCAGGAGTTCTAGCCCTTCAACCAGAAGTTATTGTTCTCGATGAGCCTACAGCAGGTTTAGATCCACGTGGACAACGTGAAATTATGGACATGTTCTATCAACTTCATAAAGAACAAGGTTTGACGACGATTTTAGTAACGCACAGTATGGAAGATGCTGCGAGGTATGCAGACAACTTAGCCATCATGCATGAAGGGCGTTGTGTTTTAACAGGTTCACCGCGTGAGATTTTTGCAGATGCAAAAACGCTAGAAAGTTACCGACTAGAATTACCTCGTATTATAAAATTCCAACAAAAAGTTGAGAAATTAATGGGTAAGAAATTATCTAAGACTTGTTTAACGGAAGAAGAATTAGCTTTAGAAATTGCTCATGCGGTTAAAAAGGAGAGTGATGAGCAATGATGGAGAAAATGATTTTTGGTCGTTTTATTCCGGGTGATTCATTCGTACATCGGCTCGACCCACGTTCTAAACTAATCTTTGTTTTTGCCTTTATCATCATTGTATTTATCGCAAATAATACAATAACGTATGTAACACTATTAGCCTTAACGTTTTTTATTATTTTGCTATCACGTATTCGGTTATATTTTTTAATTAATGGCTTGAAGCCTGTCCTGATATTATTAGTGTTTACCTTTTTGATTCATATTTTATTTACTAGAGAAGGTAATGTTATTTTTGAATGGGGCTTTTTTAAAGTATATGAAGAAGGTGTAAGACAAGGGATATACATTTCTATACGATTTGTAGTGCTTGTATTCGTTACATCTGTCCTAACTTTAACAACTTCACCAATTTCCATTACTGACGGAATTGAAGTGCTATTAAACCCATTAAAGAAAATTAAAATTCCAGTGCATGAATTGGCCTTAATGATGTCGATTGCTTTACGATTCATTCCAACTTTAATGGATGAAACGGATAAAATTATGAAGGCACAAATGGCACGTGGTTCTGATTTGAGTGCAGGTCCATTGAAAGACCGTATTAAGGCAGTAGTTCCATTACTCGTACCACTATTTGTAAGTGCATTTAAACGTGCTGAAGACTTAGCAACCGCAATGGAAGTGAGAGGCTATCGTGGTGGAGAAGGGCGTACACGATATCGAAAACTAAAATGGGATTGGCGAGATTCAGTTAGTTTAATTGTATTAGTCGCTTTAGCGGCATTATTGTTCTATTTACGTTCTTAAAGGGGTGATCTCGTTTGCGTCGTCTAAAAGCAACGATTAGTTACGATGGAACACACTTTTCAGGCTATCAAGTTCAACCAGGCGAACGAACAGTTCAGCTCGAAATAGAAAGTGTATTATCTAAAATGCATAAAGGTGAAATGGTTCGTATTACAGCTAGTGGACGTACTGACTCAAAGGTACACGCCACTGGCCAAGTAATTCATTTTGATACAGATTTGGCTATACCTGTCGATCGATATCAGAAGGCTTTAAATGTACAACTACCTAGAGATGTACGTGTACTCCATGTTGAGGAAGTATCATCTGATTTTCACGCTCGCTTTAGCGTGAAAGGCAAAAGGTACCGATACATCTGGAATTGTGAAAAAGTACAAAGTCCATTTCGCAGACAATATTCTGTAGATACAAATGGTGTAAAACCAGATGTTGAAAAGATGATTGAAGCATCGCAATATATAATTGGTACCCATGACTTTTCATGTTTTTGTGCAGCTAACACAAGTGTAGTAGATAAGGTTCGTACGGTACATGCGTTAAACTTCGAATGGCATGGTGATGAGTTACATATGGTCATTGAAGGAAACGGCTTTTTATATAACATGGTTCGAATTATCGCAGGAACTCTATGGGAAGTCGGAACTCAAAAACGAGATGCAAATGATTTAAAAGAAATCATTGCATCAAAAGAACGAGGAAAAGCTGGTAAGACGGCACCACCATACGGTTTATATTTAGAAAAGGTAAACTATTAAATAAAAAGCAAAAAAACAACTTTACCAGGTGTTCAATTTTGCTTGACTTACATTGAAAAATATTATAAGATGACATATGGTATTTTCATTACCAACCACTAAATAAGCCCCGAATCTTATAAGTGATTATATAATGAAAAATAACGGTAATTGAATCGATTAGGAGGACATATAAATGCGTACAACATTCATGGCTAAAGGTCACGAAGTAGAGCGTAAATGGTTAGTAGTTGACGCAGAAGGCCAAACTCTTGGACGTTTAGCTTCTGAAGTAGCTGCTATCTTACGCGGTAAAAATAAACCAACATTCACACCAAACGTTGACACAGGTGATCACGTAATCATCATCAACGCAGAAAAAATTCATTTAACAGGTAACAAATTAGAAGGTAAAATTTATTACCGTCACACTCAATTCGCTGGTGGTTTAAAAACACGTACAGCTGGCGAAATGAAAGAAAAATACCCACGTCAGATGCTTGAATTAGCTGTAAAAGGTATGCTTCCTAAAAACTCTTTAGGTCGTCAAATGTTCACTAAACTTCACGTATACGCTGGAGCAGAACACCCACATGCAGCACAAAAACCAGAAGCTTACGAGCTTCGCGGATAATTAATTAGAGGAGGATATACACTTGGCACAAGTTCAATATATCGGCACAGGTCGTCGTAAAAGCTCAGTAGCTCGCGTACGTTTAGTACCAGGCGAAGGTAAAATCGTTATTAACAACCGTAACATCGAAGATTACCTACCATTCGAAACTTTACACTTAATCATCAATCAACCATTAGAAGCAACTCAAACTAAAGGTAGCTATGATGTTCATGTAAACGTAAATGGTGGTGGATTCACTGGTCAAGCTGGTGCAATCCGTCATGGTATCGCTCGTGCGTTACTACAAGTTGACCCAGATTTCCGTCCAGCACTTAAATCTGCAGGTTTACTAACTCGTGACCCACGTATGAAAGAACGTAAAAAATACGGTCTTAAAGGTGCTCGTCGTGCGCCTCAGTTCTCAAAACGTTAATTTTGGGCATATACAAGGCTCTTTTCACTTCGGTGGAAAGAGTCTTTTTTGTGTAGAAAAACGCTTGTGGGTGCCTTTATTTATATTTCAATATACTTTTTATACGGGATCAACTGATTGTATTCTAAAGCATCTGTATCGCGTATAGAATTATTGTTTTCATATTATATATCCAAGAGTGACCAAATCCGCCTTTGAATTTCTCTAATCCTGTTTCTGCTTCAAATAAAGGGAATCATAGGTGGGTGTATGTCGTGGGCTATGAATAGTAATTCTGTGGAGGCTGTTTTTCATTTCATGATTCGTTTCAATATAAACAGCTAAATGGGAAAACTTTTGAAGGGATTGCAAAAGGTTCGTTGCCCTTTCATTCAACCTTTCTTGAACAAAGAAAAACCCGAAGGACCATCTCCTTCAGGTTTCTTTTACTTTGCTTCTTTTTTTGGTTTATCTTTCTCAAACAATACAATTAAACTAGGTAATAGAACGCCCCTGATCAAGAACGTATCAATTAAAATACCTACTGCTACAATAAATCCGAAAACAAATAGTAGTTGGATAGGTTGTGTCATTAGCACGGCAAACGTAGCGGCAAGAATAATACCTGCTGATGAAATAACCCCACCCGTACTAGCCACGGCAATTTGCGCTGCCTCTTTAACTGTATGGTGTTGTCTTTCTTCCATAAACCGCGAAACAAGAATGATATTATAATCGATTCCAAGGGCAACTAGGAAGATAAATGCATAAACTGGAACTCGCGTACTGATTGTATCAATACCGAAAAATAAATGTGTTAAGAACATGCCTAATCCTAATGCAGCGAAGAATGATACAAGAATAGTCCCCATCATGTAGATTGGCATCTTAAATGATTTCGTTAAGAAGATAAGCATGATAAAAATCAATAATGTTTCTAATAATACAATCAATACTAAATCACGTTCATTTGTATTACGATCATCAAGAGAGGATGCTGTTTCACCAGCATAATATATATTACCATCTATATTACTAGTTTTAAGAATATCATCAGTATTCGCTTGAATAGTCTCTAATGCATTGATTGATTCAATCGCATAAGGGCTATCATCAAATGTAAGACTATAAGAAACTACTTTATTGTCGTCTGTTTGATTATCAATTCTTACGGTATTCACAAAATCTTGGTTTGAAAGCTCATCTAATAATGCTTGACGGCCATCTTCAGAGATTTCTGTATTGGATTCCACTAGAACGGTAGTAGCGGCAAGGTCTCCTGGTGCAAATTTTTCTTCTAAAATTTCATAACCAACTCTAGAAGGCATATCATCAGGGAAGGATTTAATTAAATCAAATTCATATTTTAAATTGAAATTATATGAAGCACTTACAAGAATAAATACGCCAATGATAACGACAGATACAATAGGTTTTTTTGTTACAAATCTACCTACTTTACTCCAAATCGAACTTTCTTTTACAGTTGTATCCCCAACCTTTGGAATAATCGGCCAAAATGCTTTTCTACCAAATAGGGTAAATAGAGCTGGTACAAGTGTGACAGATGAAATCATAATCACAGCCAGTGCAGTACCAAAAATCGGTGCAAAGTTGTTATAATCTCCTAAATTTGCAAAGAACAAAATAATCATTGCTAAAAATACCGTACCGCCTGAAAAGAAAACAGGTAGTCCAGTACTTCTCATTGCTTCTTTCATTGCAGTATGTTTATCTTCATAATGCTTTAACTCTTCTCTAAATCGAGAGAAAACAAATAACGAATAATCAATAACTGCTGCAAAGAGCAATACCGACATGATTGAAACGGATTGTTGAGTCATTAAGAGACCAGACTTTCCAAATAAACCAAGTAATTGTGTAACTACTTGATATACGAAAACAGCAGCTAACAGTGGTATTAGTGCAATTAATGGTGAACGATAGATGACGATTAATAGTACTAGAATAATTCCTACTGTTGATAAGATTAAGACAAGGTCTGCTCTTGAAAACAAATCTTTCGTATCAACTGAAATTCCTGCTGGCCCAGTGACTGATAAAGTTAAATCAGTGTTATCTTTTACAATAGTAGATATTTTATCTAAAATGACCTTTACGTCCGTTGTGTCTAAATTGGAGTCTAAATTTGCAGGAATGATTGCAGTAGTGCGATCCTCAGAAAAGAATGAACTTGTAGCTGGCTCAGGCAATTTTCCCATTGGAACGATTTCCTTTAAGCCATTCAAATCTTCTGCAATGATTGCATCAGTTATTGTTACTAAGTCTTCTAATTTAACCTCGTCCTCCGATTGAAGAACTAAAATGGCTGGTAATAACTCACTATCACCAAAATACTCTGCTATTTTTTCATTAGCTATAACAGATTGCATATCATCAGGGAGAGTGTCAATTGATGAAACTTGATAATCTCGTACACTAGGAACAGTGACTGTTAATATAATCATGACAAGCAACCAAGTTAAAAGAGTAATCCAACTTCCCTTTCTAGAGGAAACCCGATCTGTTAGTTTTTGCAAAACATTTTTCATTATCGTTTATCCTTTCTTTTAAAGTGACACGTCTGTAACTTTTAATAAAAAAATAACGGCATTAACCGCTATTTAATTATTACTAATTGTTACACCAGTGTCAATTTAATTGTTTTCGAACATTCCGTGACGAATTACACCCTTAATCATTTCTACCCACTCTGAAAGAGGCATTCCACTTGTATTTCGAATACTAACAGTTTCAAATATCAGTCCTAAAATTAGGTTATTTGGAATGTCTTTTTTAATCAAATTTTCCTGTTTTCCTAATTCTACAAATTGTTGTAGCGAAGCAAACAGTTCACCAATTATGCCACTTATTTTTTGTTTATACATCTTTATTTTCTTGTTTATATTAGGTATTTGCATGCCCATAGCTCGTATTTCATATAGGCTCAAATCAGCAAAGATCATATCAAAAAGTGCATCAAATTGCTCTGAGAAAGTTTCCTTTTCACCAATTTGCTTCATATCATGTAAAAACTTTTCGAGTTCATAGACCATATATTCGCTAAGAAGTTCTTCTTTATTTTCATAATATTTATAGATTGCTGCTCTTGAAACCTCTAAATAGCTAGCAAGTATTGTAAACGTAAATCCTTCATAACCATGCTTCAAAAGTAGATGTTTTACTGCATGGTAGAGCTCTTCTTTAGTAAATTTTTTTTCACGTGCCACGTTGTTCACCTCTTCTTTATAATAATGAACGATATTATGTAAAAATCAAGGGTTTTACAATAAGTCTAGTCTATACATGCTTTGAATTTCTTTAGGAAAGGATAAAAGAAAAGGAGGGAATCAGATGGCTCGACGAAATCGAAATAAACTACTAGTACCAGAAGCGCGGGAAGGGCTTGACCAATTAAAAGCAAAAGTTGCAGGAACAACTAACCCCGATCAAGCTAAGTTTGAAATTGCAAAGGAGGTTGGTGTTCCCTTAAAAGAAGGATATAACGGAAAACTAACTTCTGAACAAGCTGGTAAAGTTGGTGGGCGATTAGGCGGTAACATGGTAAAGGAACTTGTAAGAATGGCCCAAGAAAATTTAAATAAAAATGGCTAAACATTCTAGATAACCCCATCTTTCTTGAATTTTAGAAGACTTTCAGAGTATTTACTTTGAGGGTCTTTTTTATTTAGTCATTTTTATCAGGTGACTGTGTACTAGTCTATTAAACGATTATCACGTAATGGATAATAGTCTATATAACTAATGTCATTATTAGAACCTAATTTCCCTTTCCTATATTAAAAATGATTACTAAAAGTATTAACAGTGTTACAACCACCTATAAATAATTTATCTCTTTGAATACGATACATTAGTTACAAAACTATTAGTGTTAAAACGAGGAGGTTAGATGATTGAATCCATTATTTTTGAAGAATGTACTTCAGACAAGAAATATGCCGGAACTAGTAAAAATGATTGATGAAAATGTGGAGAAAGACATTATCCAGCAAGCATATTTAGAAAAAATGCTTAAGAGAGATGCACAATACCAGTTACTACAAAAGCATACATCAACAATGAATGAAACAATGGCTACCACTTTAAAAGATTCAATTTTGCAACGTTATAGATTTGATCCGGTTTATCGAATGTTAGGAAATAGTGAAGCTATTGTTGACTGTGGTTGTGGAAATACAAATCAGGAAGGGGAAAGTGACAATGTCTAAAGATATTAATGTAATTTGTAATACAACAACAGAAAGTCCCATTCAACAAACAAATATAGGGTTGAATTTTATACAAGCGTGCAATGGAACAGAACGAATTTTATTTGAAGATAGATCAGGAAATATTGAGCATATCATTCTTCAAATTTTTAACATTACATCACCTCCTTGTGTAATGACATTAATTATTGAAAAAGTAAATGGCGATCGAATTGAAAGAATAGTTCCCTCTTCAATTCAAACTGGTGGATCACTCGTGTTAGAGCTTGAAAATTTAAGAAGAATACTCATAAGATGTGAAGGGAATCCTGCTGGCTTTTGTAGAGGTAGTATACAAATAACAAAGTATTTTTGTACAAATTGTGATGATTCTAGAAGAAATTTTGAAAATCAAGATAGAAGATAGAAAGGGGAATTTGTAATGGAAAAAGATGTAAATGTAAAAAATATAATTTGTAATGATTCAGCACAGACATGTTCGGTTAGAAGTTTTATTAATACATTATTTTTTTCACAAGTATGTAATGGTATTGCTAGTACATTTTTTGAGGATCTATCGAAAAACTCAGTTGATATTTTAATTGGAATTACAAATTTTACACCATTACCATGTGTCATGACTATCATTATTGAATTAAAAAATGGTGAGATACTAGAAAGAGTTGTACCAGCTGCTGTTGCGATACCTAATCAGGGGACTTTTGAAAATGCTATAAGCTTTGAATTTAAAAATGTAAAGAGAATTCAGATTAGATGTGAGGGGAATCCACAAGGTAATTGTAGTGGGTTAATAACAATTCAAAAATTTTTCTGCGTTTGTTGTTCCGATAAGAATGACAAACAATGTGGATGTGAAAAAGAACATAAATCATTGGATGAATATAATAAATTCGAAAAACAAAAAGCTAAATACGACGATGACGACTACTGTCGCTGTCATGAAAGAATAAAACGGTAAATATTGTAACGGATTTACTTATATGGCTCTAATACTATTACTTCTTGGGGCACATTATTAACTCTCATTAAGCCCTCATTAAACTCCCCTCATTAAACTCTATTTCATAAATAATAATGCACCCTATATAGACTTTTTAAAGGCTTCTATAGGGTGTTTTTTTGTGTGCGATGGATTATACCTTAATAAATTTCCCATACTATGGTTGAGGTGGAAATAATGACAATTGTACGTCTTGGATATGTTGCGATGAGTATGGAATTAAAGAATGCTTCACCATCTAAAACAATGACATTCACCACATTTCAAAAAATCAATGATCGAGAAGCGGCCATTCGGAAGTTAGAGCGGATAGCTCTAACGAATTTAGAAAATACCTTTAGACTACTAAAACATAATGCTTTTAGTGAAATTCACTTTTACCGTTTAACCTCTAGATTAATTCCCCTTGCGAACCATAAGGAGCTTCTTGATTGGGATTATATGAAACCTCTTAAAAAGAAGTTACGTGAAATAGGGGAGTATGCTAATAAGCAAAACATGCGAATAGATTTCCATCCAGACCACTTTGTTGTTTTGAATACAAATGATTCGGAGGTTATGACCAATTCTTTAAGAACGCTGAAGATGCATTATATGTTATTAAAAGGCATGAGGATTAATCCTATGCATCGCTGTGTTCTCCATGTTGGTGGTAACTATAATGATACAGAAAAATCCTTAGAACAATTTATTGATAATTGGATGGATGTTCCAAGGCCCATCCAAAAGATGATTATGCTCGAAAATGATGATACATCCTTCACGCTTGATGATACGTTGTATTTATGTGAGAAGCTTGGGATACCACTGGTATTCGATTACCATCATCATCTTGCCCATCATAGAAATGAAAATTGGGTTGAAAATTGGGAGCGAGTGGTTGCAACCTGGAGTCAGTCTCTACTTCCGATTAAGATGCATATTTCTAGTCCTAAAAGTGAAACCGAATTTCGGCACCATTCAGATTATGTTGATGTAGATATGTTCTTCAGATTTTTAAAGGAGATAAAAGGATCAGTTGACGAAATTTATTGTATGATCGAGGCTAAAAAGAAAGATGAAGCCCTCTTTACATTAATGGATGCAATTCGACAGAGGGCAGATGTAGAAATAATTGACGGGTCTAGCTTTTATTTAAAGTAGTGCAATAATGATGGATATAGAAGGGGTAGTGTTTAATGAGAAAAGGTTTCGTACTATCGTGTATTCTATTCGTTTTTATCACAGGTTGTAATCCCCTAGAACTAGAAGTTAATAGAAAAAGTCAGCAGGAAGCAATTGTTGAAGTCTCCAAAGTAACAACCAACCAACCAGTTGTAATTGCACAGAATTTAAATATTCCCTGGTCAATCGATCGGGTTAACGATACATTTTATATCTCGGAGCGTATGGGCACAATTACTAAAATTCAAGGTGGCCAAATTGTTCGACAGCAAGTAGAACTAAAAAAGAAACTTTCTGAAGCTGCTGAAGCTGGATTAATGGGTTTTGTTTTATCTCCTGATTTTAATGAGTCAAAAAGAGCTTACGCCTATTATACTTATGACGAGAATTCTGGTAGATTTAATCGAATCGTATCCCTGATATTAGAAAATGATCTTTGGAAAGAAGAAACCCTACTACTAGATAAAATCCCAAGTGGAAATTTCCATCATGGGGGACGAATAAAAATTGGACCAGACCAAAAACTCTATGCAACTGCGGGTGATGCATTGAATTCTCCATTAGCACAAGATTTAGGAACTCTCGCAGGGAAGATATTAAGATTGAATTTGGATGGAACAATTCCTAGTGATAATCCTTTCCAAAAATCTTATATTTATAGTTACGGTCATCGTAATCCACAAGGGTTAACATGGTCATCAGATGGAACGATGTATGCAAGTGAGCATGGGAATAGTGCAAATGATGAGATAAATAAAATAGAGCCTGGGAAAAATTATGGCTGGCCGGTAATTGAAGGTATGCAGAGACGTGAGGGAATGGTAACTCCCATTTTCACATCAGGTAGTAATAATACATGGGCACCATCGGGAATGGCATTCTACAATGGATATTTATATGTTGCCGCTCTAAAGGGAGAAGCTATATTTGAGTTCAATCTTGAAACAGGTGAACAACGCAAATTGGTAAGTGGCTTAGGAAGAATTCGTGATGTTTTTATAGAGGGAGATACTTTATATTTTGTTACGAATAATACCGATGGACGTGGGAATCCACAATTAAACGATGACAAATTCTATAGTATATCGCTCATTGATTAAAATAACTTATTTAGCTCTTTTTCACCTGTCGGAAAAGGGCTTTATTTAATGGGGAAAGATAAACGGCAAAAAAAAGAGTGACTCCCTATAGGAATTCACTCTTGATATTAATGATGATGATGATGATGGTGGTGGTGTCCACTTTGTTCTCCTTTAATTTTACAAAGGATGGATTCATCGTGTTTATGTGCTGTAGTCTCAAGTTGTATCGTGACATGTTGAATACCGTGATGACTTAGATCATGTTCTATTTTTCGAAGCATTTTTTCACTTTCAGAGATAGTCATAGCATCATTTACAACGGCGTGACATGAAAGGGCATTTAGTCCACTTGTAATACTCCATATGTGCAAATCATGAATGCTTATAATGCCGTCGCTTTTTTGGATTGCAGAAATAACATCATCCATATTTATATTTTCTGGTGTACCTTCCATTAATACATTTACCGCTGATTTCGTCACATAAAAGCCACTACGTAAAACGAGTACTGCAACAATTACACTTGCAAGTGGATCAGCCCAACCAAAACCAAAAAACATCATAAGAAGTGCCGCTATTATTGCTCCAACAGATCCTAACATATCACTTAACACATGCAAGAAGGCTCCACGCATATTTATGTTTTCTTTCGTATCGCCACCACGCATCATAATCCAGGCAACGACAATATTAACCAATAGCCCAATACAGCTAATGATGAGCATACCAGTCGTTGCAACCTCTGGTGGATTCGCGAATCGTTCAATGGCTTCGTAGAAAATGTAAATTGCAATCGCCATTAATGTAATGCCATTTAACACAGCGGCTAAAATTTCAAATCGTTTATAGCCATAGGTTTTACTATGATTTGCTGCTTTTTCACCTAAAATAAATGCCACTAATGCAATTCCTAATGCTACAGAATCGCTTAACATATGGCCAGCATCAGAAATTAAAGCAAGACTGTTGGTAAGAAAACCGCCAACTGCTTCTACTACCATATAAGCAGTAATGATGATAAAAGATATTAAAAGAATTTTCTTATTTGCTCCATGAGAGTGATCATGGTGACTATGCTGATGCGTACCCATGGGAATTCCCCCATTCATTTTATATTAATTATGTGTAGCGTGATCGATGGCTTGTTTTAACAAATTCATTATGTGGTCGTCATCTTTTGAGTAATAAAGAGTCGTACCCTCTCTTCGGAATTTAACTAATCTTAAATTTTTTAAAAAACGCAATTGATGGGAAACTGTGGACTGACTCAAATTCAATGTTTCCGCTATATCATTTACAGAATGTTCTTCAGAGCAAAGTAGGTTTAAAATCCGAATTCTAGTTGGATCGCTTAAAGCTTTAAAGGTTTGCGAAACGACGAACAATGTTTCCTCATCTAAATCATTCCCTGGTTCATGAAGAACAATATCTTTAGTAGTCTCTTGGCTCAAACTCATCACCCTTACCTCATCTTTTGTTATATGAGCATATGTTCATATATTATATATATGCAACTTTGCAGAAGTTGTCAATGAATTATCAAAAAATAAAGTACTTTTTCTCATCGCAAGAAAAAGTACTTTAAGGTAGATTTATTTAAATGGATTTTTCCACTCCATCAAAACCCCATAATTTAATGATTCCTCATCATCTAAATAGTTTTCAACGACAGAAATCGGTAATCGACCGGAGCGAAGCAAAAATGAGATGACCGGGTCATGAAGTTTACCGGCAGTCACCGCATCTATGTACTCAAGTGCAGTCATTTTAGAGGCAACCTTGCAATAACCAGGCATTCTTCCTCCACCAAGCAAACGGTCCAGGCCCATTTGGATGACAATGTGATACATCGATTGCATCATAATCTTACCTAAACCTAATGAACGATATAAGGGCCGAACACTTATATCCACGATATAAAGTGTATTTCCATTAGGGTCGTGGTTTCTAATATACCCGTTATCAGTTGCTTCTGCCCAAGTATGGTGTGGTTGAGATGGGTCAAAGTTCACACAAAGGCTTGTTAATGAACTGACGATTTTTCCGTCAATTTCAATGCAAAGTGCACCTTCAGGGAAGAGGTTCACGTGATTTGTAAGCTGTTCTTTATTCCACCATAGCTCAGATGGAAATGGTGGTGGAAAGCATTCAGATTGAATTTCGATTAATGCATTAAAATCCTTCGTTTGATAATTTCTTATAATGATCGGCACTGGTTTTCCGTCAGAAAAGAGTAACTGTTCACTTCGATACAAAGTAAAGCCCCCTTATTTCCAATCTGTATATAAATCAGTTCGACGGTCTCTCCAAGTCGTTACAGAACCCTTTTCACGTACTTGATAAAGTAAGTCGAGATCTAAATCTGCTGTAACTAACATATCACCATTAATTTCACCCTCTGCTAGTAAGCCTTTTGGAGGGAATGGTACATCATTAGGTGTAATAATAGCTGCTTGACCGAAGTTCATTCGCATGAAGTCTACTGTTGGTAAAGATCCTACTGTACCTGTTAACACAACATATACTTGGTTTTCAATTGCGCGGGCATGACTTGTATAGCGAACACGGTGGAATCCATGTCGGTCATCAGTGCAAGAAGGACAGAAGATAACATCAGCACCTTTAGCTTTTGCCATACGAACGATTTCTGGGAACTCAATATCGTAACAAGTAAGAATGGCAATTCTACCTTTTTCAGTTTCAAATACCTCTAATCCTTCACCTTTTGACATGTTCCACTCATTTACTTCTGTTGGTGTTATATGAAGTTTTGCTTGCGATACAACCTTGCCATTCGGGTAGAATAGATGAGCAGTATTACGAAGTTTACCATCTACTTCTATTACATGGGTACCCGCAATAATGTGAACATTATATTGTTTTGCGAAGCGAGTGAATGTTTCGATATATTGTTCAGTAAAGGATGGTAAATCATTGATTGTTAAAGGTTTGCCATCCGGCTCTTGTATAGATAATAGTTGCGTAGTAAAGAATTCTGGGAATAAAATAAACTCAGTCTCAAATTCAAGAGCAGCTTTAATATAATGCTCACTTTGTTGTGCAAATTCCTCAAAACTTGTAATCGTATGTAAATGATATTGAACAGCAGATACGCGGATTTTCATACAATACCTCCATCTAATCGTTTCGTTTATCGTAGCATATAACAGGTAGAATTTTGAAATGTTTTACAAGCAAATTGGTTTACTTAAATGGTTATTAGTAAAGATCATTTGGTACAAAAACACACCAAAATTGTGTTGACCATAATGTATACAAGTGTATACAATATGCAGCATAAAAGTTGTATACATATGAATACGAATTAAAGGATTTTGCTGGGGTGGGGGTTAGTTCTTCATAGAGAATCTCTTTGAATGTTATATGGAGATAAACGTCATCTTGTTTATTAAATGTTAATTGACCGGGAAAAGGAGAAAAAAATGCGATCCGCAATTAAACTCACGAAGTATTTAAAACCATATATGATATTTGCCATCATCGCACCATTATTAATGATACTTGAGGTAGCAATGGATTTATTACAACCAACAATCATGCAGCACATTATAGATAATGGAATTGCGAAAAATGACACTGCTTACGTCATGACAATGTTTGGATTGATGATTCTTTGCGCTATTTTCGGGTTAATAGGTGGTGTAGGATGCTCCATCTATGCTACAAAATCAGCCGTTAACTTTGCTACGGATATTAGAAAAGATCTTTACGAGACGATCACCTATTTCTCAAGCCGCAACAAAGATCGCTTTACACTTGGAAAACTAATCACGAATATTACAAATGATGTGGAGGCGTTACAACGAGCACTAACAATGCTTCTGAAGATTTTCGTGCGCGGCCCATTAACATTCATCGGTGCAATTATCATTGTATTCTTTACAGCGCGTGAATTGTTTACTGTGCTTTTATTTGTTGTTCCGATTCTAGCATTCTCAATCTATTTCTTTACAAAAATATCAGGAAAGTTATTTTTGGCGGTTCAAGAAGTGATAGATCGGGTAAACACCAAAGTTCAAGAAAATTTAGCTGGTATACGTGTAATTAAAGCCTATAATCGAAAAAAGCATCAAATAGACCAATTTACAGAGGTAAATGGTTCTTTAATGAAACGAAATATTAAAGCGGATCAAATTGTTGGCATTTTAGGTCCCTTAACAATGTTTGTTGTAAACATCGGAATTATATTAGCTCTTTGGCAAGGTGCCATCAAAGTTGAGAATGGAACGATTCAGGTCGGAGTCATTGTGGCATTTATTAATTATTTAATGATGATTATGGGCGGTCTTATGAGTTCCTCATCCGTTTTGATGTTAATAGCTCGTTCTATTCCTAGTGCAAATCGAATTGTTGAAGTATTAGAGGAAACACCTGATATTAAATCGGATGTTTCAGCGTTAACTTTGTCTATTAAAGGTGAAGTTGAATTTGATAAGGTAAGCTTTACCTATATTGAAGACAATGAGCCAGTATTGAAAAATATATCATTCAAAGCTGAACCTGGAGATACTGTTGGAATTATTGGTGCTACAGGTAGCGGCAAATCTACCATAATAAAATTGATTCCTAGATTATTTGATGTGACGCAAGGTGAAATTCGAATTGATGGTGTTCCCATTAAACAATTGGATATTCAAACTTTGCGTAGTGCCATCGCCTTTGCACCGCAAAAGGCAACTCTGTTCTCAAAAACAATAGAAGAGAATGTGAGATACGGTAAAGGAGATGCTTCAATAGAGGAAATTTACGATGCGTTGCAAGCTTCT
>DATMFE010000333.1:0-2691 GCA_035556295.1 Ureibacillus sp. | reverse complement strand
CCTCTCCATCTACCTCCATTAACGTTTTCCAACCATTTTCGTAACGTTCATTCATCAACTGAATCTCTCCTTACAACTGAGTTATTTTATTTACAAGTTAGATATTACGCTTTAGAGCGCGCTCTAAAGCAAGCATTTTATTTCTCATGTTATAATAATTAATATGGAAAATTTATTCAGTATTCAACAAGTAGCAAGTATGACCGGTCTTTCTACACATACTTTACGTTATTACGAAAAAATTGGATTAATAAAAAATGTGCAAAGAGACCAAACCGGATATCGACAATATACAGACGTTGATCTAGCTTGGATTCAGTTTTTAATTCGTTTACGTGTTACAGGAATGCCTATGCTTAAAATGAAGCAGTTTTCTGATTTGCGACAGAAAGGAGAGTCTACTATTACGGCAAGAAAGGAATTGTTAGAAGAACATTATAAAGATGTCTTAGGCAAGATAGAGGAACTAGAGTTAAATTCGCATAGAATTGAAGAAAAAATTGCGCACTATAAAAAATTAGAGACAGTGAAGAACCAACAATCTTAATAACTATAAAAAAGACCTTGAAACAAATCTTTCAAGGTCTTTTTTATAGTATCTAATATAACATTAAACAAAAAACGCTGAATTTATATATGTAGCAGATTTGAAATATTCCCACCCAACACTCTGTCTGCAACTTCTCCACTAGTTGTATTTAAAAAATTTGCGTGTCTTGAATACCGGCTTTTTGGAGTTCCTGTTTAAAGGATGCTCCTTTTTTTAGTTTTAATAATTAATAAACCTATACTAACTCCACTCATTCATAATTGCCAAAAGTTCATCTCCATATAAACCGGTTTTTTCTTTGAACAAACCTAAGATTAAAAGTGGAATCAATTGATTTCTCCTCATAAAATGGGATTGATTTTGCTTTATTTACTTTCATTAATAGTAGAGACATTAATAGAAAACTCCTCAAAACTTAATTGTCCCAAGGCAAACTTCATACTTTCAACAAATATACGTTCATTTTTAGTTAGTTCACGCTTTGCTTCCTTTTCAATCCATTCATGCTCACTGTCCAAAACATCTAACACATGCTTTTGTTTTGAAAAAGCCTCATAGTATCTTAATCCAAACTTTCTTTGAGAGACGGCATCAATATGAATGCCATCTGGATTTGCTGTTAAGCCTTTTGATGTTACAAAATAACAATTTTTTTCAGTATGGGCAACTTTAGATAATATCTGGTTTATTTGTTTATATTCTACAGCGCTTTTTCCAAATCCGACGTCTCCAAGGTAATGCCCCAACTCACCGATCACAATCGGGATATCTGGTGCATTCAATTCTTCTCTCAAGTGTTTAAATAATGAAAGCAATTTATCTTCATACGTCTTATAACGTTCTCCGTAACTGTCGCTTTCTCCTTGATGCCACAGAATTCCCACTAACTCACTTGTTTCCATTGCGAATTTCGCTTCAGAAATCGCGTGTCTGGTTAATAGTCCGTCAATTGTCCACTCATCAATTGAGCTTCCTCCCTCGGCACATGGTATTAACCCAATGGACTCGCCCGGATGATCCTCTGTCCAAGCTTGAGCAAAAGAAGGTGCCGGCCCAACACCAGATATGTGACGATCAAAATTAAGTGGTTCTGCCATCGTTTGCCACCTACCGTTTCGTAACATATGTATATGCTCATTATAAATCGGCGGTACGTCCCCAATAAATCCTCTGCCTGCCATATTTGATTGTCCAATTAATAATATAGATTTCATAGAAATACCTTCTTTCTCTGCCATGTTGATCACTTTTTTTAAATTTGCTCGTGCTTATACTTATAGAATTAGTTACACTTTGATATATAGCTTAATTAATGGCTTCAAGAGCTTGTTTCAAATAATCCATTTCCGAGGTTATATCATCTATCTGTTGGTTTAACTGACTTACTTTATCAAGAGTATTCTGTGCATCCAATAAATTAATTTCTAACATCAAACGGCTTGCTTCACTCTCAAGTTCCAATCTCTTTGCAAATAATACCTCGTGCTTTTTTATAATTTCCGATTTTAAATTCTTACTATGGGTTTCTTTCATACTTATACCTCACTAATTTGTAATAACAGTATTTTATTGAGCTGTAAATTTCCCTATATAATTTAATAATTACCTACAGGGTAGTTTATGACATAGTTAAAGTTGCCTTTTTTACTTACAGGAAAACCGCATTTACATAAGCTAAATAATAAGAACCAATTAAAATAAATTCCATTATTCACTTTCCTTGGAAGACGTTCATAAGCTCTTGGTGTTAACATTCAGATACATACTGAGCGCTCAAAAGCTTCTCTAACTGTTAAAAACAAACACAACATTCCAAAATAAGGGAAAATTTAAATCGTTTTGTTTTTTTTGCAGGAAAAGAAAGCGCAGTATATAAAGATAACAGTATGCATCAAAAAGTGTTGAGAACATTTTATCATCATTTTCTATCAGCACGAGAGCAATAATTTGAGAAAAGAGCTTATATCAGTCCGTGTCTTAAGTATGCCTATTATATAGAATGGGTTACTTAGTAAATAAGGGAAGGTGATTTATATGTTAGGGGAAGAAGATTTAAAAGTAAATTGTATATCAGCTGCTATAGGTTTACTCATCCAACATAATATCATCACTCACCAGGAACTGGACAAACTAACTAAAAC